>CAISIP010000495.1 GCA_903885415.1 uncultured beta proteobacterium | reverse complement strand
CAACGTCGGAAAGTTCCAGATGGCCAGCCGTGCCTACTGTGGGCGTTTCAATTTCAATGGCGCGGACCAGCAAAAGCGGGTCGGTTCGCTGTCCGGCGGCGAACGCGGCCGGCTGCACTTGGCCAAGACGCTGATCGCCGGCGGCAATGTGCTGATGCTCGACGAACCGTCCAACGACCTCGACGTCGAGACGCTGCGCGCGCTAGAAGACGCGCTGCTGGAGTTCGCGGGTTCGCTGATGGTCATCAGCCATGACCGCTGGTTCCTGGACCGCATAGCGACCCATATCCTGGCCTGCGAAGGCGACAGCCAGTGGACCTTCTTCAACGGCAACTACCAGGAGTACGAGGCCGACAAGAAGCGACGCCTGGGCGAGGAGGGCGCTAAGCCCAAACGCATGCGCTTCAAGGCGCTGCACTAGGCGCCTTCGTCCGCGCCGCGCGCGCTCAGCGGACGGTCTTGACGCCGGCCTGCTGGTACTGCGTGCGCAGCTCGTTTTCCACCTTGTCGATCGCCTTTGGAAATTCGGGCCCGGTGAGGAAACCCTCCTCCAGCTGGTTGTCGAGCATGTATTTCTGCCACGACGGCGTGGCATGCAACTTGGCAAACAGCTCCTCCCAAAAGGCGAGCACCTCCCTGGGCGTCGCGGGCGGCGCGAGGACGCCGCGCATTTGCGGCGGAACCGTCACGTCGTAGCCCGCTTCCTTGAGGGTCGGCACGCCGGGATAACCGGACAGCGGCTTTTCGGCAATCTGTGCCAGCACGCGCATCTTTCCGGCGCGGATATGCTCGCCGGCTTCCTGCGGTTCGATGACCATCATGTCCACATGGCCGCCGAGCAGCGCCGCGACGCGTTCGCCGCCGCCTTGGAACGAGACATAGGCCCATTTGGTGGCGGTGTGCTGCTGCAGCGCCTGGCGCATGATGCTGTCGCGCGAGGTCAGCGACCCCCCGGATTGTTTGAGTTTTCCGGGGTTCGCGCGGGCCGCCTCGATGAAGTCGCGCATGGTCTTGAAGGGCGAGTCAGCGCGCACGGCAAACACCGCCGGCTCGAGCATCAGGCGCGCGACCGGCGTCAGGTCGCGCACAGCCACCTTGGCCTCGGCGCTGGTCAGCGGCGTGGCGATCCAGACGCTGGTAAAAAGCCCGATGGTGTGGGTGTCGCCCCTTTTTTCAGACAGATAGGCTGCAGCCACTGCGCTGTTGCCGCCGGTCTTGTTGATCACCTGCACGCGCACCGTCAGCAGCTTTTCTTTTTCCAGCATCACCGCAATGCTGCGCGCGAGCACGTCGCTGCCGCCGCCGGGGCCGGTGTGGACCACCAGGTCGACCGGCTTGGTTGGCTTCCACGGGGCCTGCGCCCAGGCTCGCGGCGAGGCGGCCAACAGCGCCGACGCGGCTAGCAGGGCGTGGCGGCGCGATAGGGTGTTTTTGGTGGCTCTCATCGTCAACCTTCCTGGTCTATTACCTGAACGCGTACCGCGTTGAATTTCTTGAAAAGCGGCACCACCAGCAATATGCCGGCGATGGCGAGCAAAACGGCGGGAATCGGGCGCTGCCACAAGATGGCCAGGTCACCCTGCGACATCATCAGCGACTGGCGCAGCGCTTTTTCCATTGCGTCGCCCAGCACCAAGCCGAGCACCATCGGTCCGGTCGGGAAGTGCAAGCGGCGCATCGCGTAGCCGACCAGTCCGAACACGCACAGCAACCCGAGGTCGAACACGCTGCCCGACGCCGCGTAGACGCCGATCATCGACACGCCCAGAATCAGCGGGTACATCGCATACCCGGGCAGTTTGAGCAGCTGCGCGAATACGCCGACCAGCGGCAGATTCAAGATCAACAGCATCACGTTACCGATGTACATGCTCGCCACCAGACCCCAGAACATGGCCGGGCTCTCCTCGATGAACAGAGGGCCCGGCTTGAAACCCCATAGCACCAGCGCGGCCAGCAAGATCGCCGTTGTTCCGCTGCCAGGTATGCCGAGCGTGAGCAGCGGCACCAGCGCGCCGCCGGTCTCGGCGTTGTTCGCGCCCTCGGGAGCGGCGACGCCCTCGATCACGCCCGTGCCAAATTTTTCAGGATGCCGTGAGACCGCCTTCTCGACGCCGTAGGACAGGAACGATGCGATGGTAGAACCCGCGCCGGGCAAAACGCCGATCAAAAAGCCGATCACCGAGCCGTTGACAAAGGCAAAGCGGCAATCCTTCATATCCTGCCAGGTCGGCATCAGGTTACGCAGGCCTTTGGGAAGCGGCAGCATCTGCGCCGGCTCGGAAGACTCCATGTTCGCCATCACTTCGCCGACGGCGAACAGGCCGATGGCGACGACGACAAAATCAATGCCGCCGAGCAGCGATGTCTGCCCGAAGGTGAAGCGCGATGTGGCGCTGAACAGGTCGGTTCCCATGCTGGCTATCCACAGGCCTACCAGCATCGACAGCAGCGCCTTGGTCAGCGATTCGCCGGCGAGCAGCACCACCATGGCCAGTCCCAGCACCATCAGGGAAAAATATTCGGGCGAGCTAAAGGCAAGCGACAGCTTGGCAAGGGGCGGCGCGACCAGCATTAGCGCGACCACGCCGAAGCTTCCGGCGATGAACGAGGCGATGGCGCTGATTCCCAGCGCCGCGCCGGCGCGCCCCTTGCGCGCCATCTGGTAGCCGTCCAGGCAGGTCACGACCGAAGCCGACTCGCCCGGTACATTGAGCAAGATCGAGGTCGTCGAACCGCCGTATTTGGCGCCGTAATAGATTCCGGCGAGCATGATCATGGCGCCGGTTGGCTCCATCTTAAAAGTCAGTGGCAGCAGCATGGCGATCGTCGCCGGCGGGCCCAGCCCCGGAAGCACGCCAACCACGGTGCCGAGCAGGACGCCAACAAAGCACATCGCCAGAGCGCCCGGTGACAGCGCCACCGCGAAACCCTGCATCAAACCGTTGAAGACGTCCACCGATGTCCTAGAACAGCATTCCGCCGGGCAGCGGCAGGTCCAGCCCAAAGGAAAACAGCAGGTAAAAGCCGAGCGAGCCGCCGACGGAGACACCCAGCGCGATCTTCTGCGGCTGGCGGAACATAACGGCGATCAGGAACCAGCCGAGCAGCGAAAAAGCGATGAGGAAACCCAGCACCTTGAGCAAGGCGATGCAGACCACCAGCGCGGCCCAGCAGCCCATGGCCCGGCGAATCTCGCCCCACGCGACAGCGCGCGAGCGGGTCGCGGGTGGGCCCTTGAACACCGCGCCCGCCACCATCAGCAGCGACAGCAACACCATCGCAATCCCGTACCAGCGCGGGAAAAATCCCGCCCCGGGGCCCTCTTCCCCCAGATAGATCCAGCCCATCGACTCTTCAACGATGAAGGCGCCCAGAGCGGCCAGAAAGAGGCCGGCCCAGAAGTCGCCCTTGCGGATTGCGTCATGCACTTTGGCTGTCTCCGATAGGTCTGCGCCGTGTACCGGCAGCTCAGCGGGCGGACTGCGCCGCAGGCCGCTTGTACCGGCCCAATGGTACGAGTTCGGCCACCGTACCACCCGGCGCCCGGAACTTGACCGGGATGGTTCCGGCATCGCTGACGATCTTACAGCCGTGCCTGAGCAGTTCCTGCGTCGCGCCATCGAGGTCGGGCACTTCGACGGCGAAATGGTGAATGCACGGCCCGTCGCCCGACGCCTTCGATTCGGCGGACTGGGTCCCTTCGTCGTACTGCATCAGCGTGAAGTCGATTTCGCCGTCGCTCATATGGCGTGACACATGGTCGCGGGTCTTCTTGGTCTCGGAGTCCACGAAACCGAATACTTCCTTGTAGAAAGCCCCGGTCTTTTCGACATCCTCGACCTTGAGCGATATGTGAACAATGCGGCTGGCAGCCACCGGGACCGTGACCCGCTGGTAGCGCCCAATCGGCACCAGTTCCGCGACGGTTCCCCCGGGAGCGTAAAACTTCACCGGAACCACGCCGGGGTCGCTGACGATCGCGCAGCCGTGCGCCAGGATTTGTTGCGTCGCCCTGGCCATGTCGTCGACCTCGACGGCAAAGTGGTGAATGCAGGGACCATCGCCGGCGGCCCTGGACTCGGCCGAGCGGGTTTCGGCGTCATATTGCAGCAGCGCGAAATCAATGGCGCCGTCGCTCATGTGGCGCGAGCGGTGGTCGCGGGTTCTCTTGGTTTGCGTGTCGACAAAGCCAAATACATT
>CAISIP010000494.1 GCA_903885415.1 uncultured beta proteobacterium | reverse complement strand
GGCCGGGCCTTGAACGCCTGTTGCAGCAGCCGCAGGGCCTCGGGCAGGTTGCCGCTACGAAATTCGACCCATCCTAGGCTGTCCGAAATAAATGGGTCGCCGGGGGAAAACTCGAGTGCTTTTTGCACCAGTTGGCGGGCCTCTGCCAAGCGCAGGTTGCGGTCAGCCAGCGAATAGCCCAGCGCGTTGTAGGCGTGGTGGAAGTCGGGCTTGGCCGCGATGGCTTGTCGCAACAGCCGCTCCATCTCGCCCACGTCGCCTAGTTTTTCGGCCACCATCGCTTGGTCGTACACCAGGTCGACGTCCTTGGGATAGCGCAGCAACGCGTCGCGTAGCAACTCGTAGGCAAGGCGGTATTGCTTTCCGTCGCGCAGTAACTGCACCTCGGCACTGACCTTCATGCGCGCGTCGCCTGGCTCCTTTTCCGGGGTCGCCCGGATCAGCGCGCGCGCTTCGTCGAGCTTGTCCTGTCGCGCCAATATCGCAGCGCGGCGGCTTTGTACGCTGAGCATGTCCTTCGAATCCTCAATGCGGTCGAGCCAATCCTGCGCTCCGGCGTAGTCCTTTCGGTGCTCGGCGAGTTCTGCCAACGCCAGGTAGGCCTGCGTCAAACGTCGCCTGGAGTCGCCGCCCTCGGAGGCGTCTGCGGCTGTTGCATCGAGCTCTACAAAGCGGCGCAGCGACTGTTCGGCCGCGGCGTGCTGTCGCTCCTGCTGCTCCAGTGTTCCCCGGATCAGCCAAGCCTGCGCGTTATCCGGCTTTTCCCCCGTCACCAGCTTGAGTTGTGCCAGTGCCTCGGCATAGCGCTGGACGCCCATCAACACCCGCGCGTAGTCGAGCCGGACCTCTGCCCGGGGTCGCCCCGCCAAGTATTTGCGCACCAGCGCCTCGGCTTGCGGGGTCTTGGCGTCCATCAGGGACAGCGCAATCATTGCCGGCCCATCCGCCGTGGCGTCGATCGCCTGTGCCCGCCGCGCGGCCTCCAGCGCGCCCGTCATGTCACCTGCTTCCTGGCGCACGCGGCCCAGCGCGGTCCAGGCAGCCATCCCCAGCACCGGATGGTTCAGATACTCGGCGAGCGCCTGCTCGACCACGCTGATGGCCATCTTCTTGTCGGAGACGCGCGTGAAACTGCGGGGAATGCTGGCTATCGCTGCTGCGCGGTCCTGCTCGCCGGCCAGCGACAACTCGCGCTTGAGCGGCTCCAGCGCGTCGGCGACGCGGTTGATGCCCAGCAGTATCTGCATGAGGTAGCGGTTGGCTTCGCGCGATGTTGGTATCGCCTGCCGCCAGGCGCGCGCCGCCACCAGCGCCGAGTCGCCGGAGCGGTTTTGCAGAGCAATGTCTACGGCGCGTTTGTACAGGCGCGGGTCGCTGGTCTTGCGCGCGGCGTCGAGCAGCAGCGAATACGCCACTCCCGGCTCGTTGACGACCGCATTGAGTTCGCCCAGCAGCAACTGGTAGAAAAGCTCTCCGTCCATCGCCGAGTTAGACGCCGGTTCGGTCGCAGAGTCGGACGCCAGCCTCGGCTGTGCGGGTGTCGGATCGGGGCTTTGTGCGTGCAGCGGGTTCGCGCCCAATGCCGCCACCAGCAGCCAAGCCGCAGCGATGTGAACAGGTCGATTCATGAAACCATAATAATCTAAGCAGATTTCCACTTTACGAAGACCCCGTCATCAACCATGCCTGAACTGCCAGAAGTTGAAGTAACGCGCCTGAGTTTTTCCAACCGCATAGCCGGCGCTAGCGTCCTTTCGGTGCGACTGGGCAAGCCGCTGCGCTGGCCG
>CAISIP010000493.1 GCA_903885415.1 uncultured beta proteobacterium | reverse complement strand
TTCGGCACAACGCCGTGGCGCAGGCAATTGCTGGAGGGGCTGGAACGTGCGTTGCGCGATCTACGCGCCGCCGGCTGCAAGCGCGTCTACATCGACGGCAGCTTCATCACCACCAAGGAGCATCCTAGCGACTTCGATGCGTGTTGGGATCTGGATGGGGTCGACTTCGACGTCATCGACGACGTGCTGCTGACCTTCGACGCGGGACGTCGCGCGCAGAAGGCAAAGGACCGGGGCGAGTTATTTCCCGCCGACGCCGCCGCGGACCCGCTGGGCGCCTTGTTTCGCGACTTCTTCCAGCGCGACCGCGACGGCAACCCCAAAGGAATCATCGTCATCGACCTGGAGGATTTCCAATGATCACCAACGAACGCCAGTACCAGATCAGCAAGGCACAGGTCGCCAAGTTCCGCGCAGCCATCGACGCGCCTGACAGCAACACTCGGGCGCTCCATCCGCGCGCGCAGAAGGCGCTGCGTCAGGCGGCCCAGAGTCAGCTCGACGATCTCCTGGCGGAGGTGGCCGACTTTGAGCGACTGCGCGACGGTCAACTGACGACAATCACCGCAGAGTCCATTGCCGACCTGGCGCCCGCACTGATCAAGGCCCGAATCATGCGCAATTGGACGCAAAAAGAGTTGGCCGACAAGCTTGCGGTGGCCGAGCAGCAAGTCCAGCGTTACGAAGCCACGCAGTACAAGGGTGTGTCGGTTGAGCGCCTACAGGCGGTGGCCGACGCGCTGAAGCTGCGTGTGCGCGAGGTGATCACGTTCGAGCCTCTGTAGAGGAGATGAGCGCACGCGTCGCGTGCACGATCCATGGCCAATGCAAGGCAATGGGCCGGTGTGTCAAACTCGTTCTCCATGACCGACAACGACTTGCCGTACAGCCGCTCGCTTGCTCCCTTGGAATCACTGCTCGCGGGCGTTAAGCGGCCTGGCGGCTTCTGCGTGCACGGGGCCCTGGCCTTGCCGATGCCAATGGTCGAGGTGGACGGCATCGGTTTGCTGTCGTTTCCGCTCCCGCAGGCGCAGATTGCGGCCCTGGTTGCTGCCGCCGAGCGCGCACCCTACGGGCGTGGCGAACAGACCGTGGTCGACACGTCGGTACGCCAGGTCTGGCAAGTCGACGCGGCGCGGGTGCGGATCAGCGGCAAGAGCTGGGCGCAATCGCTGGGCCGGATCCTCGCCGAGACCGGGCGCGGACTCGGCTGCGAGAACGCAGCGATTCAAGCCGAGCTGTACAAGCTGCTGGTGTACGACCCGGGTGGCTTCTTTCTGGCGCACCGCGACAGCGAGAAGGCGCCCGGCATGTTCGGCACGCTGCTGTTGCAACTGCCGTCGCCGCATGTGGGCGGCGAATTGCGCATCCGCCACGGCAGCCGCGAGACGCGCATCGATCTGTCGGCCAGCGACTGCTCCGAGCTTGGTTTTGCCGCCTTCTATGCCGATTGCGAGCACGAGGTGCGGCCGGTCGAATCCGGGCACCGGGTCTGCCTGGTCTTCAACCTGCTGCGTGGCGCTGCGAGCGACGCGCCCCCGGCTAGTGCGCCGAGTCACGACGTCG
>CAISIP010000492.1 GCA_903885415.1 uncultured beta proteobacterium | reverse complement strand
GTTAATCCGCTGCACGGCCACTGTTTCTCCACGCCGGACCAGCTCCGTCTCTGCAGTCGTCTCATCACGGAGCAGCGCCATGAGTTCCATCGGCGCGGGTGCACCCGGCGGCCGCCGCACAGCAGATGGCGCCGGTGGCCGAGGTTCGCAATGTGCCAGCCACGCTGCACGGAACCACCGTCAACGACCCCTACCGGTGGCTGGAGGACACCAAGAGCGCGCAGGCGCAATCCTGGTTCAAGGGCCAAGGCGAAGCGGCGCGTTCGGTGCTCGAGCGCATCGAGGGACGCGACGCGCTGGCCGCGCGCCTGGCGCAACTCGCCGATAGCCGGGGTGACGCTTTCGGCGGCATTACCCGCATGCCAGGAGACCGCTACTTCTACTTGAAACGCAGCCCGGGAGAGCGCCAGTTCAAGCTGTACATGCGCGCCGGCCTAGCGGGCGCTGAGACGCTGCTGGTCGACCCCAATGTCGACACCCAACGCACCGGCGTGCCGCACGCCATCAACTACTTCAAGCCTTCATGGGACAGCAAGCACCTGGCCTACGGCATGTCGGCCGGCGGCTCCGAGAACGCGTCGCTTTACCTTCTCAACGTCGCCAGCGGCAAATTGGTCGGTGCGCCTGTACCGCGCGTCTTCAACACGCCCCTGCACTGGTTGCCCGACAGCCGCTCGCTGACCTATACCCAACTGGCGCTGCTAAAGCCCGGCGCACCCGACACCGAGACCTATATGGACGCCAGCGTGATGTGGCTGCGCCTAGGTGCTTCAAAGGCGCGCCCGGTGTTTGGCCCGACGATCACGCGTGGCCTGGGACTGGAGCGACTCGATGTGGGCGAGTTGATCACCGCGCCCGGTAGTCCCTGGGTGGTGGCGCGCACCACCGACACCACGGTTCCCGAGGGAAAGCTGTTCGTGGCCGCTCTGGCGCACTTGGGCCGACCGGACCTGAAGTGGCGGCGCATCGCCACCGCCGCTGACAAGGTGGTGCGCGTCGCGCTCCAAGGCGACGGCCTGTTTTTGATGACCCAGGCGTCAACGCCCCGGCGCAAGATAGTGCGCGTCGATCTCAAGCATCCATCACTAGCGAAGGCCGCGCTGGTCGTGGCCCAGCCTCAGGACGCAGTGCTAGAAGGCTTTCAGCTCACGCCGTCCGGGCTGCTCACCAGCGTGCGCCAGGGCACCAGCGTGGTTCTGCGGCGCCATAACCGCAACGACACCGCAGGCCGCACCCTGGCCGCACCCGCAGCGGGAACCTCTTGGCTCACCACATCGGCTGCGGCCGACACAGAAGACCTGCTGTACGTCTTTAGCGGCTGGGCCGAGCCTGCGCGCTGGTACCGGCTGGACGGCGACCGCTCGGTCGAAGTGCCATTGGGCAAGCGCGCGCTGCCGCCAAACTTGCCCGAGATAAGCGTCACCGAAGTAATCGTGCCAAGCCACGACGGCGTTGGGGTGCCGATGACCATCTTGCACCGAAAGGGCTTGGCGCTGGACGGCCGCAACCCGGTGCTGCTGGACGGCTATGGGTCGTATGGGTCCAGCATATCGGCCTTCTTCTCTGGCGAGACCATGGCCTGGATCGAGCGCGGTGGCGTGGCGGCCTTCACCAACCCGCGCGGCAGTGGCGTGTACGGCGACGACTGGCACCGAGCCGGCTTCAAGGCCACCAAGTCCAACACCTGGAAGGACGGCATCGCCTGCGCGCGCTACCTGATCGCCAAGGGATATGGATCCGCCACGACCATGGGCATCATCGGAACCAGCGCCGGGGGCATCTTTGTCGGGCGCGCAGTGACCGAGGCGCCTGAACTGTTTGCCGCGGCGATCTTCAATGTCGGCGTCATGGACGCTGTGCGTGCCGAAGAAAGCGCCAACGGCATCACCAATATCAGCGAGTTTGGCAGCGCGAAGGACCCCGGCGAGTTCAAGGCACTGCT
>CAISIP010000491.1 GCA_903885415.1 uncultured beta proteobacterium | reverse complement strand
TGGTGAACTGCTCAATGACTGCCTCGATGCTGGCTTCTCGAAGGCCCTGCTCGTCTCCGACTTCCACCTCGACGGCCTTGAGCACCGCTCCCTGCCAGAGTCCCTGCACCTCGATACGCGCGCCCACTGCAATGCGCGCCCCCGCCGGACTCAGGCGCGCGCCGGCGGCATCGACCTCGATACCGCCCATCATGAACCGGGTTGCCGAAAGAACCCTAGCCACCACGCCCTCGATCTCGCTCTCCCCCTGCGGCTGCGTTCCAAGCCAGGGGCTGTGCAGCTTGAAGCCGCTCACCTGCAGGCTTTCCTGCGTCGGGGACAGGGTTCCCTGCACCCGCACGAGCGTGGCATCCGCCATGCCGTCCGCGAGCGCTCCGGTGAGCAGCAAACCGTTGAGGTAGCTTCGAGAACCGATCCGGGCGAGGGTTCCGGTGCTGACCACCTGCGCGTCGGTGGCTAGCGCGACGCGCGTCGCGGTCCAGCTGATGCCTTCGACTCCCGTCTGCAGGCCCCAGACCACCACCCGCATCCCGGCCGACAGCTGGCCCACGCGACCGAGTCCATCGCAAGCGGTAGCCGGGTTGGTCAGCACCTTCACCCCCGCCACCTCGAATCCGGAGCCCTGCACCGACGCGACAAGGCCCTGGGCCAGCGACCAGACTTCGATGCTGCGGGCGGTGCCCTGCGTCGCGTCGGCGCCGCGCTCACCCTGCACCGCTGCCACCATGCCCAGGCGCAGGCTTGCGCTGCTGGCGGTGCCCCCGTTCATCAGGATCGTTGCCTGCGAATCGTCAAACTTGATACTGTTGATGATCACGCTGCCAAAGCCGGCAATCGATCCCTGCACATAGATGCCGGTGCCGCCGGTTCCCGGCAGCCCAGCCACGCCCGCACCACCGCCACATCCAGCGAGCGAGGAGGCGCTCAGCAGCATCCAGTTTCGCCGCGTGAGCCGGGCGTGCGTGATGTCGGTCGTGCTCATGATCTTGGTAGTCGCTTGGGTGGCACCTTCGCCGGCCTCGCCTTTGCACCAGGCGGGGCCTGCAAGTCCTCATAAAAATAAACGCCAAAACGGATCCGATGTCTGGGGCCCTTGTCGGACGCGCTGCGCTGCTCGGCAACGGTAGCGGTCCGCAGAAACTGCTGCAACACGCTGGCCCAAAGCGCGCGCGCGCGTTGGTGCAGCAACTCGACCTGAGCGCGCGATAGCCCCTGGGAGAAAGCGCTCTGCTCCAGCATCGCCGGCCCGCGAGGATGCGGGGAGAGGTTGCGCACGGCCCCAGCCAGGTGGTCGCTGACATTGGCCGCCAGCAACTCAAAGGACTCGCTCAGGGCCTCGTTCGGAACGAAGGCGGCGGACTTCAGCGCGACGCACGCCTCGTCGCGAAGTTCCACCACGCCCAGGCGCTCCAGTTCATCGAGCACGGCGCGAGCGCCGACATCACGACTCACCTCGGCCACCAGTGCGCTGAAGTCGGGTTCGCCTTCGTTTCCACGGCGCGGCGTACGCGCAAGAACCCGCGCGCTCTGATCCGCATTTAGAAAGCGGGGGTCACTGATCCATCGCGCGACCACCGAGGCGGCGACCGGCATCAGCGGGGTTCGCACGGCTGCGTCGACCGGTGCGTCGCGCAGCCGTCGGACGTCCTTGCGGTGGACGCCGGTGAGCAGAGCAATCCGTGTATCGGAGCTCTGCTTGCCTTCCAGGCTGAAGGCGCCAACCGCCTGGTGCACCAGCGCCCCTTTGAGCAGTTCGACCACCGACGGCAGTTGCAGGCCATGGTCGATCATCATCCGGGCCACCGGTTGCAGCAGGCTATCCAGCGCCCGGGTTGCTGGCGCTGGCTCGGGCAAGCCCGCTATCGACTTGACGGGGGTCACCAATGCGCTTCGCTTGCTCATGCCGCAGCGGCCAAAACCACCCTAGGCTCATTGCAATGAAATTTACAAATCTGCATATTTACGGGAAATTTTCCCATATAATTACCCTTATGGCAAGCCGTCCGACACCGCGTAGCGATCGCACCATGCAATTCCCCCTGCTACAGGCCGTTGTCGCGCTTGCCTTTCTGCTCGGACTGCCTGCGGTCGCGGTTGAAGTGGGACAGGCCGCGCCGGAATTTGAGATGCCCGGTCGCGCCGGTCCGATCCGGCTCAGCGACTTCAAAGGCAAGACGGTATACCTCGACTTTTGGGCGTCCTGGTGCGGCCCGTGCAAGCAGTCCTTCCCCTGGATGAACGAGATGCAGTCGCGCTATGGCGCCAAGGGCTTGCGGATAGTCGGCCTCAATGTCGACCAAAAAACCGAGGACGCGAAGAACTTCCTGAAGGAGACACCCGCGTCTTTTGACATCGCCTTTGACCAAGCCGGAAAGACACCGCGCGCCTACGCCGTCAAGGGTATGCCGACTTCCGTCCTGATCGGACCCGACGGCAAGGTGCTGCTGGTGCACAGCGGCTTTCGTGGCGAGCAGCAGCTCGAGTTGGAACACAAGATCCGTCTGGCGCTCAACCTGAAGGAATGACGATGGCAACCGGATTTCGCAACGCCCTCGCGCTCGCAGCGATTGCGATGCTCTTGGCCTGCAGCGAGCTGGGCCAGGTCAGCCCTTGGGAAAAGGGCGACCTGGCCAGGCCCGAAATGGCTTTCGAGGGTGACCGCCTTGACCGCCAGTTCGTCGAGCACACCTACAGCAGCAAGGAAGCTGCGTCCGGCGGCCTGGGCGTCGGCGGCGGCGGCTGCGGCTGCAACTGAGCCGCACCGTGCAGACACCGGAACCGACGGACAACCCGCTTGTGAGGCCGATCGCCCACGACGGCGCAGCATTGTTGGCACGCCAAACGGTCGAGACGGCGCTGCTCGCTGCGGCAATGGCGCTGCCGCTGGCCGGCTTGCTGCACGCCGAGAGCGCACCCGAGCGCGGATTGATTGGGCTGAAATACCTGGACTATCTGGACAGCCAGCCCGGCGAGCCGCGCATACAGGTCAGGGCCAAGGCCTTGCTGCTGATGACGCCCATTTCGAGCGACTGGTCTATCGGCGGCACACTGACCTCGGACGCTATATCGGGCGCCTCGCCCTCCTACCAAAGCAGCGCCCTGACGCGCATGCGCGACGAGCGCCACGCCGTCGAGGGCGACCTGACCCGCTATTTTCCCAACGGAACCCTGACGCTGGGTGCCAGCCTGTCCAGCGAGGCCGACTACCTGTCGCACGGCGTGTCGGCACAGGCCACCCGGTCGAGCGATAGCAAGAATACGACCTGGTCCGCGGGTATCGGCTTTAGCAGCGACAGCATCAATCCCACCAACGGCATCGTGCGCAATGAGCTCAAGAAGGTGACGGCCACCCTACTCGGCCTGACACAGGTGCTCAGCCCACGCGACATTGTCCAGATGAACCTGGGCCATTCCAGCGGCAAGGGCTACTTCTCCGACCCCTACAAGTTTGCCGACGAGCGTCCGAGGGACAAGACCGGCAACACCCTGACGCTGCGCTGGAACCACCATATGCAGACGACCAAAGGCAGCGTGCGCATGGGCTACCGCTACTACCGCGACAACTGGGGCATCGCAGCGCATACGATGGACCTCGAGTATGTGCAGCCGCTGGCGCAGGGCTGGACCGTGACACCGCTTATTCGGCTGTACAGCCAAAGCGCCGCCGACTTCTATGTTCCAGCTGCCCAAAGCAGTTACCCATTTGCACCCTTCACCACCGGCCCCTACTCCGAAGACCAGCGGGTATCGGCATTTGGCGCGCGCACCTTCGGCCTGAAGGTCGCCAAGCAGCTCGGCCCAGACTGGCTCATGGACCTGAAGTTCGAACAGTACGGGCAGCGCGCTGCTTGGCGGATGTTCGGAGCCGGCAGCCCCGACCTGGCGCCATTCAACGCCCGCAGCGTGCAGTTGGGCATGTCGAGGTCCTTTTGACAATGGCCGGTCGCAGACCCTTGCCCGATTTGTCATGAAAATCTTCCGGGTTCCATTCAAAGCGATGGCAAGCGCCTGCGAGCTCGTCATCGCGGATCAGAATGCGCAGGTGGCGCAGGCGATGGCGCAAGCGGCGATCAACGAGGTCCAGCGCATCGAGGCGAAGTACTCGCGCTACCGCGCAGACAGCGTGATTTCGCGCATCAATGCCGCCGCCGGTCAAGAGCCCGTGTCCTGCGATGAAGAGACGCGTTCGCTGCTCGACTATGCCGACGCGCTGTACAAGGCGAGCGACACGCTGTTCGACATCAGCTCCGGCGTGCTGCGTCGCGCCTGGGACTTCCACCTGGGGCGCCTTCCGAGCGAAGAGGAGTTGACCCGCTTGCGACGCCTGATCGGCTGGGACCGTGTCGAGCGCGGGTCGGATCACGTGCGGCTCCCGGACGCTGGAATGGAGCTCGACTTCGGCGGCTTCGGCAAGGAATACGCCGCAGATCGCGCGGGCGACATTCTGGCCGACATGGGCTTGCGCCATGGCTATGTCAACCTCGCGGGCGACATGCGGGTGCTGGGCCCCAAGCCGCAGGGCCAAGCTTGGATGATCGGCATCCAGCACCCGCGCGACAAAAACAGGCTGCTGGCCACCTTGCCGATGACGCAAGGTGCGCTTGCCACCAGCGGCGACTACGAGCGTTACTTTGAACGCGATGGCAAGCGCTACTGCCATGTCCTGGACCCGCGATCAGGGCAGCCGGTGACGCACTGGCGCAGCGTCAGCGTGGTCGCGCCGCTGGCGGTGGTGGCCGGCAACTGCAGCACGATCGCGATGCTCAAGCAGTCCGACGGATTGGCTTTTCTGCAGTCCAGCGCAATGGGCTATCTCGCGATGGACCACGAGGGCCAGACCCATTCGAAGAGCATCCCCTGAAGCGCCTGCCCCATTCCTTTTGCATCCCATCCAACAACTCCAAATCGAGTCACCATGTCCACCACCTTTGGAAGCGCGGCCAACAACACCTGGACCCTGATAGCACCGGGAACGCTCACGCTCGACGGCTTAGGCGGAACCGACACGCTTTCCCTGGGAACCTCGCTGCGCTCGGAGTACACGGTCACCCAGGCCACCGACGGCTCGGTGCATGTGGATTCGATCTCGGGAGCGAGCAGCGCACTGCACGCGACCCTTTACAACATGGAGGTGCTGGTATTCAACAGCAACCGCGACACGCTGGACCTGACGACCTATTTCGACAAGACCGCGCCAAGCCTCAGCACCGTGTCGCCGGCCAACCAGGCGAGCAATGCGGCCGTTGGCAGCGACATCGTGATCGGCTTTAGCGAGGCGATCCAGAAAGGCAGCGGCAGCATCAGCATTCGCAATGCGGCCGGCAGCACCGTCGCCAGCTTGGATGTCGCAAGCAGCAGCGCCGTCACGGTGTCTGGCTCGACGCTCACCATCAACCCGAGCAGCGATCTGGCCTATGGGACCAGTTTCACCGTCATCATTCCCGCGGGCAGCGTCAAGGATCTGGCGGGAAACGCCTACGCCGGCAGCACGGCCTACGGCTTCACCACCGCGGCCAATACGGCTCTGCAATCCGTCACCGGCACCACAGGCAACGACACCTTCAGCGCCCTCTCGGGTCATACATTGATCGACGGGCTGGCCGGCACCGACACGCTCGCGCTCGGGCTGTCGAGTTCGGCCTATCTGCTCAGCCAAAGCAGCAGCGGGTTCATTGTCACCGGAACCAGCACCACCGATATCTATGAGCTAAACCATGTCGAGCGCCTCGCCTTCACCAACCTGAACGTCGCGCTCGACCTTGGCGCCACCCAATCCGCCGGCGAGACCCAACTATTGCTGGGGGCCGTTCTGGGACGCAATTTGCTGGCAACCAAGTCGAGCCTGACCGGGGCGGTCATCGGTCTTTTCGACCAGGGTTACAGCATGCAGGCGCTATCCGGGGCGCTGATGCGCCTCGATATCTGGGGAACACTGGCCGGTGGCACCAGCAACAGCCATATCGCGAACTACCTGCTGACGACCGTGAACCAGGCGGCGCCTGACGCCACCACGCTGGCGGAGGCGGTGGCTGCGTTGGACGCTCAAACAGGCGCTGCGCAGGGAAACTTCTTGTGGGAGCTTGCTGCGTCCAGCGCCAACCAGACGCAGGTCGGTCTGGTGGGGCTTGCGGCTACCGGTCTTGAGTACCTGGTCTGACCCCCATAGGGGAGCCGGGCGGCTGCGGCCACCTACTGAAGGCACTCGGTCAGAAAGGTTCCGATGCCTGATGGACTCAGCACGTTGATGCTTTGACTCTGGCCCGCGCCGTCGGTGCAACTGATGCTCAATGCAGTCTGCGACGAGGCCAGCACCTCAGCGGCCGGATTGATTAGCGAGGTCCAAAGCGTCTTGTAATCGGACTGGATCGCTGCGGCGGGAATGTCGATGCCGGTTATTGTGTAGACAGGCTGGTCGTCGGCGGTCAAGCGCAATCCGGAAACTCTGCCACTCACGCTCGTCGTGGCGCAGGATGCCGCCCCTGAGGAGCTGAAACTTCCGTCCACATAGAAGCTGTACTTCGTGAAGGCCCAACGGTGCCGACCATGCCATGCGGCGCCTGCAAGCGACTCGCGCCCAGGTGAAGTTTCGGTAAAGTACCGCGACCAGCGGCGCAACACCCCGACCGGGCACCGATGCGGCAGCCACGCGCCAGGGAAAACGGTTTCACATCGACGGCACAGCGTCCGAAAGGGAGCC
>CAISIP010000490.1 GCA_903885415.1 uncultured beta proteobacterium | reverse complement strand
TATGAAACTCTGCAGATTTAATGGCGGCCGACTGGGTATGCTTGACCCGGAGCGAAATACGTTGGTGGACGTTAGCGTGGTGTACGACCAAATCGCGCCGCGCCGCTATCCTTTTCCCCGCGAGGACGTATTTATCGCGGCCCTTCCAGGCCTGCGAGAGCCCATCAGGGAGGCCGCGAAGTGGGGCGAGGAGTTCGCACTGTGCGCCGTCAAGCTTGACAGCCCGGTAGCCAATCCCGGAAAAATTATGGGTGCTCCTGTGAACTACGAGGATCATGCGGTTGAGGGGCGAAAGGACCCAGGCATCGCCAGCGGTCGCCAGATTCCGTCCATCGGTGACTGGGGAATGTTTCTTAAAGCCGGATCTTCCTTGGTGGGCTTCGGCGGGGAAATCAGCCTGCGTTTCGCTGACAGGCGTAACGATCACGAACTCGAACTCGGCGTCGTGATTGCAGACACGTGCACCCAGGTTTCCCGGTCTGACGCCATGAAACATGTGGCGGGCTATTGCATCGCACTTGACATGACATTGCGCGGGACGGAGTTCCAATGCTTTCGCAAGTCGATTGATTCCTACAGCGTGCTGGGCCCCTGGCTCGTCACGGCGGACGAAATCGAGAACCCCGGCGCGCTGGACCTCGAGCTGAAGGTCAATGGAGTGGTTAGGCAGAAGTCCAACACCCGCCACTTGATCTATGACGTGCCTCGCCTGATCGAGTTCGCTTCGTCGTTTTACACGCTCAATGCCGGTGATGTCATCATGACCGGCACGCCCGCTGGCGTGGGCCCGGTGAAGCCGGGAGATCGCCTAGATATGTGTATCGAAAAGGTTGGTAGCGGCACAATCTGGATCGCTCCAAACTATGCGAGTGCCGACCATGTCGCCGAGTGAATCTGATGGATGACACGATAAGAATGGCGATTGCTGGCGCCGACGCGGCGCGATCCAGGGCACTGATCGAACAGAATTATCAGGCCCTCGACGCGTTGCTGCACGATGAGCTCATTCACATTCACACGAGCGGCGTGGTCGAGAGAAAAGCGCAGTTTTTAGAGACTGTGCGCAACCGCTTTCGATTCTTGAAAGTGGAACGACGCAACTACACATTGAGGCTGGCAGGCGCGGCGGTCATTGCGGTCGGGGAACTGGACCAGCGCGTCCAGATACAAGCCACGGGCGAGGAAGTAGACCTGGAAATGATAACGACACAGGTGTGGGTCGCCATGCCCGTGGGCTGGCAACAGATTCATTGGCACGCAGCGTTGCGCAAGCCTTGAGCCAGTTATCTGGTCGCCATCGGGTCAGAACTAAGGAAAATTGTGCATATTGAACCGCAGCGGGCCGTACATGGTGCGAAAGTGCTCAGTCGGGGCATTCACCACCTCGCGCTGAATACCGACGACATGAAGATGACGATCGACTTCTATTCGCGAGTTCTCGGCATGCCGTTGGTCCATGCGTTGCGGGTACCGCCCGGCGTTAGCCGGGGAAATCCCCCGTTTGAGCGCCTGCGCCATTACTTCTTTGACGTTGGCGGCGACACGTTACTGGCCTTTTTCGAACTTCCAAAGGATGCAAAGGTAGTCGGAGATCGCAATGCAGTGGCCGCCATGCAGCACTGCTCGTTCACGGTGACAGAAGAGCGCTTCGACACGGTACACCAGCGTCTCAAGGACGCAGGCCTTGCCATCATCGGACCGATCAATGTCGGCGCGGAGTCGATCTCTATCTACTTCGAGGATCCAAATGGGATCCGGCTTGAGTTCACATGTCAAGCTGGCGACGGTAGCGATGTTAGGGTGGTGGAGCGCTGGACGCAGACGAAAGACGAGACCTTAGAAGAATTACGATCGCTGTGCGACGACCCTGATTGGCTCCATGAGGTGACGTGCCACCTTCCCGCGGAGCGCAGCGCCATGCCCGCAATCACGGAACCGTCCACCGTGAGGATGAAATGACGCCGCAAGTGACGTTATTGGGGACGACATTCGCCGCCCGTGTAACAGGGATCGACCTTCGGCGGGTGCCGGACGAGCGCAGCCATGCATGGATCGAGGAAACGCTCGCTCGCTACGGCGTGCTGTCTTTCGGCCCACAGCACATCGGCGACCCGCAGCAGGAGGCGTTGATCAAGTTGTTCGGCCCGCCCTTCAAGGCAAACTTCAAGGAAATCGCGACCGGCCATCCGCACTTCTACGATATCACCACAGTCGATGAAGACGGCGCACCCATTGTCACCGACAGCCCGCGCGGCCTGACGCTGTTGGCCAATGCGCAGTGGCATACCGACGGAAGCCAATTGCAGCCACCAACTCGCGTGTCCGCTTTGCACGCGCGCGTGCTACCTCCTGTCCCGCCGCCGACGGAGTATGCCGACATGCGGGCTGCATGGGATGCCCTGCCTCCCCGCAAGCAACATGAAGCGGAAAAACTGTCGGTTGTGCATTCGATCGCGTGGTCCCGCGAGCAGATCGGCTTTACCGACATCAGCGCTGAAAGCCTGCTGTTGCGGCCGCCCGTGATGCACCCACTTGTGCGAACCAATCCGCTCACCGGTCGCAAGTCACTTTATCTCGCGTCGCATGCCTCGCATCCAATGAACTGGCCTGTCCATGAAGGGCGCGCTTACATCCGCGAGTTAGTGGCCCATGCGACGCAGCCTGAATTCGTATATTCACACGCTTGGAGCACCAACGAGCTCGTCATGTGGGACGACCGCTGGACCATGCACCGCGCGACGCCTTACGACGCACCGCATCCACGCATGCTGCGTTGGTGTGGGGCGGTCGAACTGGAGCCTGTATAGCCGACGCGCATGACAACCAAACCATTCACTTAACCTCAAGGAAATAGGCATGAAGGCAGATCAACGGCATTCAGACGAAAAACTCTCGCCGCGTGCGGTCATCAGGCGCAGAGCCATCCTCGCCGCAGGTCTTGGACTTACGGTACCGATGGCCCGCGCACAAGGGGTCGCCGCATACCCCAACCGCTTAGTCAAGATGATCATGCCTACCCCGGCGGGGAGCACCAGCGACGTCTTGATGCGGTTCGTCGCCCAGCATCTTGCCGACGATCTGGGCCAAGCTGTCGTCGTGGAGAACGTTGCCGGCGCCAACGGCCTGCTCGGCACGCAGCGTCTGGCGCGGAGCGCGCCAGACGGCTACACCATTGGCATGACCTCCAATGGATTCCAGGTTGCCGCGCCGAGCCTTTATAGGAAGTTGGACTTCGACCCGGTCGATAGCTTTGAGCATCTGTGTATGGTTTTCTATGCGCCGCTGACGCTCGTCGCGCGCCGGCAAATACCCCGCCGAAAACTTGGCGGATTTCCTAAAGTACGCCCGTGCGAACCCCGGTAAGCTGAGTGGCGGCTATTTCACCAACAATACGCAGCGTTGCATGGGCGAGCTAAAGCGGGCGGCAAAGATAGAAATCCTCAGTGTTCCCTATAAGACTGCCGCACAGGCGATTCTCGACATGAAGGGTGACCGGCTGGACTTTGCGTTCATTAACCCGGACTTCGCCTTGGCCGAATACACATCAGGCACGTTGAAGCTGCTTGCGATCGGGTCGGCCACGCGCTGGCAACTCGTGCCGAACGTGCCGACGCTGCTAGAGCATTTGCCCACTCTGGACCAAGGGGCCATGATCTCTTGGGTCGGACTCGCGGCGCCTGCCGGCACACCCAAGCCAATCGCTGCCAGGCTGGAAGCCGCCATGCAGCGCGTGATGGCGAAGGTCGAGATAAAGGATCGGTTCCGGCAAACGGGAATCGACCCGGTGTTCGAACCTGGGGCCGGGATTGCACGCCGTATTCAGGTTGAGATTCAGAGCTTTTCGGCGTTTGCGCGTGAAGCGGGTATCGAGCCGCAATAAGCTACACAAGCGCACGCCTGACACGCCGATCATGGGCGAAGTCATTAAAAACTACGCGCCTATCGTCTCCCGGTTTTCCATGGGAATACAGCCAAGTTAAGCTTGGTTGACTGCGTTGGTCGACCTCGCCCTGGTCGAAGGCAATAGGTACCTGGGCTAAACCGACCCTTTCTGGGGGCTGCGCGCGGCTGATCCAGCAAGGGGCGGGGGCGCCGGGCTGGCTTCTTCAGCCCCCCTTCACCGGGGGGGCTTCCCGCACGATCTTGATGGGAGCGCCCGCAGGGTATGCTTGGGGAACGCCACGATTCCCCCCCCAAACCGAAATGCAACTTCTAGTCGACACAAGGGTTTTTCATCGGTGAGTGACATCATCCTTCACCACTATCCTTTTTCGCCCTTTGCCGAAAAAATTCGCCGCGTGCTGGCTTGGAAGAAACTGGCCTGGAATGCGGTGGAAGTGCCCAATATGCTGCCCAAGCCCGACGTGATGGCGCTGACCGGTGGTTACCGCCGAACGCCGATCCTGCAACTGGGCGCAGACGTGTACTGCGACACGGCGCTGATCTGCGACCTGCTCGAGCATCTGCAACCCGAGCCCGCGCTTTATCCGGCGCATGCCAAAGGCATCGCGCGGGTGGTGGCGCAATGGGCCGACACGACGCTGTTCACCACCGCGATGGCGTTCAACTTCGGTCCCCGGGGGGCGGCGCAGTTCTATTCCCGCATGGCGCCGGACAGGGTCGGTCCGTTCACCCAAGACCGCAGCGCGATGCGCGGCGGCGCGCCGCGTGCGTCCCATACCGACGCAGCCGGCGCCTACAAATCCTATCTGCGGCGTATCGCCAACATGCTCGAAACCCATCCGTTTTTACTCGGGCCACAACCCTGTCTGGCGGATTTCTCGGCCTACCACCCGTTGTGGTTCACCCGTACCCACACCGGTGACGTGGCCGGCGTGTTCGACGCAACGCCGGGCGTCAAGGACTGGCTCGACCGGATGGCAGCGCTGCCGGCAACGCCCAAGGCGCAATGGGGCGCCGAGCAGGCCATCGCCATCGCAGCAAGCTGCGAACCCGCTGCGCTGCCAGAGCAGGTATTTCAGGATGAGCACGGCATCGCCCTCGGTTCCCGGGTCACGATCGCCAGCGAAAGCTCGGGGACCGAGCCTACCGAGGGTGTCCTGATGGCGGCTACGCGGATGCACTACACGCTGCGCCGCGTCGACCCGCGCGCGGGCACCATGCACCTGCACTTTCCGCGCATCGGCTACACGCTGCGCGCGGTCGCTGCGGCATGAATCGACCGCCGGAACTGGTGTGGCGGCTGGCGACCTGGGAGAGCCTGGGCGCGGACGAGCTCTACGCGGCGCTGCAGCTGCGCGCCGAAGTCTTCGTGGTCGAGCAGCAGTGCGCCTTCCAGGACCTCGACGGATCGGACCCACTGGCGCTGCATCTGATCGGGCGAGGGCGCGCACCGGAAGTCGGCAGCGGCGACGGTGCGCCGGCCGACGCGACCCAGCACGGTGGCGAATTGCTGGCCTACGCGCGCTGTTTCCCGGCGGGCGTGAAGTATCCCGAGGCCAGCATAGGCCGCATCGTCACGCGCAGCAGCGTGCGCGCCACCGGACTGGGCCACCTGCTGGTCGCGCGCGCGATTGCGGCGGTGGCCCAGACCTGGGGCGTGCAGCCGATTCGCATCGGCGCGCAGGCAAGGCTCAAGGTTTTTTATGAACAACACGGTTTTCTGGACGCCGGTTGCCCCTACATGGAAGACGGCATAGCGCATCTGGAAATGCGGTTGCCAAGCCCGACTAGGTACATAGGCGATGGACGATAAATTCAAGGGCAGAACCGCCGTATTGACCGGCGCCGGATCCGGCTTTGGGCTGGAGTGCGCGCGCATCGGCGCGAGGCTGGGTATGCGCCTGGTGCTCGCCGATGTGCAAGCCGACGCGCTCGCAAGCGCCGAACAGGAGCTGCTTGGCGCAGGCGCCGATGTGATGGCCTTTCGGGTCGATGTGTCTAGGGCCGATGAAATGGACGCGCTGGCGCGCGCGGTGCAGCAACGCTTTGGCGCTCCCCACCTGGTCTTCAACAACGCCGGCGTGGCCAGCGGCGGCTTGGTCTGGGAGACCAGCGCCCGCGACTGGGAATGGGTGCTTGGCGTGAACCTGATGGGCGTGGCGCACGGCGTTCGGGTCTTCACCCCGATGATGCTCGAGGCGGCGCGGGCCGACCCGGCTTACCGCGGCCATATCGTCAACACCGCGAGCATGGCGGGGCTGGTGAACCCGCCGAACATGGGCGTTTACAACGTCAGCAAGCACGCGGTCGTCAGCCTGTCCGAAACCCTGTACCAGGACCTGGCGCTGGTGACCGAGCAGATCAGCGCCAGCGTCCTGTGTCCGTTTTTTGTGCCCACGGGCATCAACCAGAGCCAGCGCAACCGACCGCCCGGGCTTCAAGATGCCGACGCTGGACCGACCCGAAGCCAGCGTATCGGCCAGGCGATGAGCGACAAGGCGGTTGGATCGGGAAAGGTTTCGGCGGCAGAGGTCGCGCAGCAGGTATTCGACGGTGTGGCGCAGAGGCGTTTTTACATCTACAGCCATCCGCAGGCGATCAGGTCGGTTCAGACGCGCATGGAAGACATCGTTTTGGCGCGCAATCCGACCGATCCCTTCGCCGACAAGCCGCAGATCGGCGCAGATCTTAAAAAGGCGCTGCGCGCCAGTACCTGATAGGCCTAGTGTGGAAAGCATCACCCGCCGCATTGCCGACGAACTCAGCGTCGACCAGGCGCAGGTGCGCTCGGCGGTGGCTCTGCTCGACGGTGGCGCGACCGTGCCATTCATCGCGCGCTATCGCAAGGAGGCGACTGGCGGCCTGGACGATATCGCTTTGCGGGCACTCGAAACGCGTCTGGTCTACCTGCGCGAGCTCGAGCAGCGCCGCACCGCGGTGATCCAGGCGGTGCGCGAGCAGGGCAAGCTCAGCGATGGCCTGCTGCTGGCCCTGCAGGCGGCACCGAGCAAGCAGGAGCTCGAGGACCTGTACCTGCCGTTTAAGAAGAAGCGCCACACCCGGGGCGAATTGGCGCGTGCCGCGGGCCTGGAGCTGCTCGCCGACCGCCTGCTCGCCGACCCCGGCTTGGCCCCGCTGAACGAAGCGCTGGCCTTCGTGATTCCCCTGCGCGAGGCGGCTGTAGGCGAAGACAAGCAGCCCGACTTCTCCAGCGCGCAGGCGGTTTTGGACGGTGTGCGTGACCTGCTCAGTGAGCGCTGGGCCGAACAGGGCACGCTGGTCGGCGAGCTGCGCGAATGGCTGTGGGACAGCGGGGTTTTCACAAGCCGTCTGCGCGCCGGTCAGGATGAGAGCCAGCCCGAGGTAGCGAAATTTCGAGACTACTTCGACTACGACGAGCCGATCTGCAGGGTGCCGTCGCACCGCGCGCTGGCGGTATTGCGTGGCCGCTCGCTCGAGATCCTTGATGTGC
>CAISIP010000489.1 GCA_903885415.1 uncultured beta proteobacterium | reverse complement strand
CGCGTGACATCGCCTCTACGCCAAATCCGCTGGACTCCTTCAGATCCTTACCAGCGCTGAAAGCAACATTACCTGCCGCCGTCAGAATGGCTACGCGTGCATCAGCATCGGCCTCGAAACGCTGCAACGCGTTGCGCAGGCCCTCTCGCACGGCGGTATTCACCGCGTTGCGTTGTTCCGGCCTATTGAGCGTGATGACAGCAATGCCGTCACTGATTTCAAAAAGAACCTCATTCATACTTTTCCCTCGCCAAAAGTGGGTCGAAACAGCTACGGGTGAGAATTTTGCTGCTGAAACGCCCGAGCCGCAAACGATGCCAATGCGGTTCCGGTCTGCAAAATTGATCTTGCAATTTCGGACTGTCGTTCACGAAGTCAAATCAGCTCTAGGGCTTAACTGGCAACTCACCTTTCTAGAGTGCTCGTAGGACGGGTTTTGCAAGGCGGAACGAACCTAACCGACTTGGCAATCCAGCTCAGACACCTCAGAATCACAAAAATAATGGTGAATTCGCCAACTTTAAATCTACAACCATTCTGGTGGGTAAATACACATGCTTGATCTGCATTCAGAAGAACTCGGCGCGATCCGGGACAGCGTCATCCGCTTTATGGAGCGAGAGGTCGTCCCAGTTATGGACGATTTCGAAGCGCGGATGGAGTTGCCGAGGGAACTTGTCCGAAAAGCTGGAGCCACTGGCCTGTTTGGCTCGATCTTTCCAGAATCTCTAGGGGGCACCAACACGGGCTTCTTGGCGGCTGTTGTCATCCTTGAGGAATTCGCCAGACTCGACGTCAGGTTCGCGTGCTGTAGCAACCAACAAGCCGGTACCTGCCCTGCAACCATTTTTCAAGCAGGCACCCCTGATCAGATCAGCCGATTCGTCCCTCGCCTCATTTCTGGCGAGACGATTGGAATGATGTCTTTGACAGAGTCCGGCGGAGGGTCTGACGCTCTTGGCAACATGCGGACAACGGCCAAGCGAGATGGCGATGTCTACAGGCTCAATGGGTCAAAAATGTGGGCTTCGTTGGGCAATGAAACCGATGCAGGTATTCTCTTGGCCAAAACCGATCCGTCTGCCGGTGCCAAAGGCGTCACCGCTTTCATTGTCGAGCCGAAAAAATACCCCGGCTTCGTCGCGCACCCCATCGATACCATGGGCCTGTCAAAGTCTTTTCGCACGGCGGCCCTTTATCTTGACGACTTTGTTGTTCCGGTCGAAAACCGTCTCGGTGAGGAAGGGGAAGGATTCAAGATCATCATGCGCGGTCTGGAGTCCGGCCGTGCGGTAGTCGGTGCACTTTCATTGGGAATCGCACGAGGCTGTTTTGAGGACGCTCTGCGCTATGCGAATGAACGTACCGTTCGTGGAAGCCCGTTAGGCCACTATCAGATGATTCAGTCAGACATTGCAGAAATGGCCATTGCCATAGAGGCAAGCCGAGCATTGGTTTATAAAACAGCCCAAGACATGGATGCCGGGCTACCGACGAACAGGCTGGCGTCTATCGCTAAATTCCACGCATCCCAGACGGCCCGCCTATGCGCCGATAAAGCGCAGCAAATCTTCGGTGGTTACGGACTGGCAACAGAGTATCGCGTCTCGCGTTACAAATGCTTTGCAGACATGATGTACACGGGCGAAGGTACCGCCAACGTCCAGAAAATCCTCATTGCCGAAGACGCGCTCGGATACAAATTGGCCGATAGACACCATGGCAAAAACGTCTCTCGCCGTGACCAAGTTTAACGAGTGAGCTCAGCAGCGAACGGTTGAAGGTGAGACAAAATATGCAGAACGAAAGCCTACGCCCACTCCACGGAATACGTGTACTCGACTTGACCGTCGCACTGTCTGGTCCTTTGGCCACGATGATGCTGGGGGGCATGGGCGCCGAAGTGATCCGTGTTGAGGCGCCAGGTGGCAGCGACATTTCACGGAAAAATCTGCCGTTCATCGGCAGTGAAGGCATTGACTTCGGCGAGAACACACAAAATGACCTGAATCTCACTTCCATCAGCCGAGCCCGCAACAAGAAGAGCATCACACTCG
>CAISIP010000488.1 GCA_903885415.1 uncultured beta proteobacterium | reverse complement strand
GGGTGCCGGCGCGCCAGCTGTCCCAAGGTCAGCGCCGGCGCGTCGCGCTGGCGCGCCTCGCGCTCGCCGCCGCCGCGCCGCTGTGGGTGCTCGACGAACCCTTCAACGCGCTCGACACCGCCGCCGCCGCCTGGCTGGGCGGGCTCGTCACCCAGCAACTCGGGCGCGGCGGCGTGGTGGTGCTGACCAGCCACCAGCCGCTGGCGCTCGACGGCCTGGCCGGTCAGGTGGAGCTGTTGCTGTGAGTGCGTCGCCTGCCGCCGACGCGGCGCCCGCGCGCGCCGGCGTGCTCGACGCGATGCGCTGCCTGTTCGTGCGCGACCTGCGTCTGGCGCTGCGCCGGCGCACCGACACGCTGAGCGCGCTGGTCTTCTTCATACTGGTCGCCAGCCTGTTTCCGCTGGGCGTAGGGCCTGAACTGGCGCTGCTGCGCAGCATGGCGCCGGGCGTCGTCTGGGTCGCCGCGCTGCTGGCGTCGATGCTGTCGCTGGGCCGCATGTTCGCCGACGATCACCAGGACGGAACGCTCGAGCAGATGCTGCTGGCCGCCTGCCCGCTGCCGCTGCTGGTGCTGGCGAAGATCGCGGCGCACTGGCTGTGCTCCGGGCTGCTGCTGGCGCTGGCGTCGCCGCTGCTGGCGCTGCAGTTTGACCTCGGCGCTGCCGACGCCGGCGTGCTGCTGCTGGCGCTGCTGCTCGGCACCCCGGTGCTCAGCCTGGTCGGCGCGGTCGGCGCCGCGCTCACCGTCGGCGTGCGCGGCGCCGCGGTGCTGGTGCCGCTGCTGGTGCTGCCGCTGTGCATTCCGGTGCTGATATTCGGCGCCGCAGCGGTCGAAGCCAGCCGCAGCGGCATGGGCGTCGCGGGCCATTTCTCGCTGCTTGCGGCCTTCTTGCTGCTGTCGCTGGTCGGCGCGCCCTGGGCCACCGCCGCCGCGCTGCGCATTGCCGTCGAGTGAGGCAGACGGCGCCGCTGCTACGGTGGTGGCACGGCGACCATCAGCGCGTCCACCGCCTGGCGTAGCGCCGCCGGCAACCCGACCGGGCGGCGGCTGGCGCGGTCTACCAGCACGTGGACGAAATGTCCCGCCGCGCAGACCCGATCCTCGTCGCCGCGAAACAGGCCGACTTCATAGCGCACGCTGGAGTGGCCGATGCGGGTAACCCGAATGCCGGCGGTGACGCTGTCGGGAAAAGCCAGCGGCTGGAAATAGTTGCACGCCGTCTCGACCACCAGCCCGATCACCGCGCCGTGCTGCGGGTCGAGCGCGCCGGCGCCGATCAGGTACTGGTTGACCGCGGTGTCGAAATAGCTGTAGTAGTGGACGTTGTTGACATGGCCGTAGACGTCGTTGTCCATCCAGCGCGTCGTGATGGTGTGCCAGTGCCGGTAGTCGGCGCGGCGCAGTTGCCGCAGCAACGTCACGGGCTGTGCACCGGCGGGCGTCGGCACCTGGCTCAGCCCGGGTCGTCGCGGATGGTGTTGCGCAGGACGCCCACCGCGTCGACCTCTATTTCCACCACGTCGCCGGGCTTCATGAACAGCTGCGGTGTGCGCTTGTTGCCGACGCCGCCCGGCGTTCCGGTGACGATCACGTCGCCGGGCTCCAGCGGCATGAAGGTCGAAATAAAGGCGATCTGCCGCGGTATGCTGTGGATCATCATGTCGGTGCTCGCGCGCTGCAATTCCTGGCCATTGAGCCGGGTGGTGAGCGTGAGCTTCTGACCGGGCGCGATCTCGTCGGCGCTCACCATCCAGGGGCCGAAGCCGCCGGTGCGCCAGAAGTTTTTGCCCGCGGTCCACTGGGTGGTGAAGTTCTGCCAGTCGCGCACCGAGCCGTCGTTGTAGCAGGCATAGCCGGCGATATGGCCCCAGGCATCGGCCTCTGCAATGCGCCGCCCGGCGGTGCCGATCACCACGGCGATCTCGCCCTCGTAGTCCAGGCGCGCCGACTCGGGCGGGCGCATGATGTCCTGCCCGTGGCCCACCTGCGAGGCGCTCACCCGCAGGAACAGCGCGGGCTTCTCGGTCAGGTCGCGACCGCTTTCCTTCACATGCTCGTGGTAGTTCAGTCCCACGCAGACAATCTTGTCGGGGTTGGGAATCACCGGCAGCAGCTGCAGCTGCCCGAACGCCAGCTCGGCGCGGTGGCTGGCCAGCGCCTGCGCCGCCAGCGGCAGCATCTTTTTCGCGATCAGCGTCTTGAGGTCGGGCGCCTGCGCGCCCAGCAGGGGGCCGAGGTCCAGCACCCGGTCGCCCTGCACGGCGCCGTAGGAGGGCCTGCCCTGGTGCATAAAGCTGGTCAATTTCATCGGCGGGGTCTTTCAGGTGGGGGGGTGGTCGAGCCGATGCGGCGCGCCCTATCGGCTGGCCAAACCGGGCGGCCCATCGATCAGAAGCTTCCGCGCACCGCGAGTTCGGTCAGCGGGCGCCGGCCGTTGGGCGCCTCGCGTTCGCGCAGCGCGTCGGACAGGAGGGCCGCGTCGCCGCGCCGGCCGATCACCGCGAGCATCTGCAGGCTGTGCTCGGCCGGCAGCCGGATCGCGCGGGCCGCCTGCTCCTTGTCGAAGCCGCCCATGCCATGCGCCGCCCATCCGCTGAGCGAGGCCTGCATGGCCAGATAGGCCCACGCCGCCCCGGTGTCAAAGGCGTGCATGGCGTTGGGCTTGGCGGCTTCGGACCCCGCGCGCGCCGCCAACTGGTACGAGGCGACGGCGACGATGGCGCCCGCGTGCGCGGCCCAGGACCGGTTGGTCGGGTTCATGCTGTCCAGCAGCGCGTCCCACAGCGGGTCGCCGCGCAGGGCGATCGCAAAGCGCCAGGGCTGCCCATTGTTGGACGAAGGTGCCCAGCGCGCCGCCTCCAGCAGCGCCATCACCTCGGCCTCGGTCATGGCTTCGCCGGTGAAGGCGCGCGGCGACCAGCGTTCGGTGAACTGGGCGTCGACCGGATGGTCGGCTTGGCGCGTATTGCGCATGGACGGTGACTGGCGCATCGGGTTCCTGCCAAAAAAACGTCGAGCTTAACGGGATTTTCTGGCCGCTGTTACCGCCGCCGGTGGGGGCTGCATCCATCAGCTGCGCAGGATGGCTTTGCCCCAGAGGTTCAGGGTCCGCTCTTCGTGCTTCCATCGCCCTGCGGGCCGGTCGGGCGCGCAGATCTCGATCTCGGAGGATATCTCGGCCAGATTGCCGTCGGGGTCGCGCACCATGAAAAAAACATCGTTGCCGGGCCCGTGGCGACCCACCCCCCAAACGATCTCGATGCGCAGCCGCCCCATGTGGTCGGCCCATTGCTTGAGCGCGTCCCAGTCGGGCGTCTCGAAAGACTGGTGGTCGAAGCCGGCCACCGGCGCGCCGAAGAGCGCGAGCGTGTGGTGCATCGGGTTGCCGCGCACAAAGCAGGCCCTGAGCGCGCCCGCGTCGTCGTACACCGTGTCGGACAGATCGAATCCGAGCGTCTCGCTGTAAAAGCTGTGCATCGCCTCGATCTTTTGGGTGCGCAGCGCGAAGTGCTGCGTCATCGCGTCCGGCAGTCGGTACGCGTTGGGCTCCGCGCTGGCCGCCGCCGCCGGCGGCTCAAACACCAGGCAGTTACCCTCCGGGTCGCGCAGTCCGATCGCCTGTGGCTGCAAGCCGGCAAAGGCCGACAGGTCGGCGCGCTCGAGCTGCCGGGTTCGGTGCAGCAAGGCCTGCCAGTCGGCCGGGTCGGCGCAGCCAAACAGCGCGTAGTGCAGCTGCTGCGCCTGGCCGCCCGACACATGGAGCTCGCTGCCCGCGGCGCAGCATTCCCATACGCCGCCGTCCGTTCGCAGCGCCATGCCGTAGGCGCGTGCATAGAAGGCCGCGACTGCGGCGGGCTGGGGCGACTGCAGATGCAGGCGCTTGAGGTGGACATTCAGGCTCATGGCGTCGGCGTTGGCGCTCGGTGTGCGGGGCATCGCGCCCGCCCCATAGGGAAGGCCTAAGACGCGCTCGGGCGCGCGGCGCCTGTGGCCGCATCGTAGCGCAGGCCATTGGCCGAAGGCCTCGGGCACGCCCTGCGCATTGGGTGGTAGTATCCAAAAAATTTTTTAGGAGACCCCATGAAGATCCCTTCGCTCGCGATGCCCCTTGCAACCGCCTGCCTGCTGGTCCAACTCGGCGGCTGCGGTAGCACCGACAGCATCAAGTCGGCCATTTTGCCCAGCGGCTTCGGCCTTCCATGGGTGCCGAATGCGCCCGGCC
>CAISIP010000487.1 GCA_903885415.1 uncultured beta proteobacterium | reverse complement strand
TCGCCTTGGTCCCGAGATCGCCGGAGGGCGCGTCGCTGGCCAGGCTCTTTTTTTGCTCCGCTGGGCAGTTGGCAATCTTCAGGGCCTCGCTCATCAGGAGCACCCGGGCGACGCCGGTCCCGACGACCGCAGCGTCCGCAGCCGAGCCCTGCACGGCGGACGGCGCCGCCTTGGTTCGCAAACCGAATTCGTTCCATTCGCGCATCCGGTTGATGTCTTCGGCGACGAAGCCCGCGCCGATGATGGTGCGCGAAACGCCGGCCGCCGAGTTGCCGGCTATCCCGCCAAACTGCAGCGTCGGCGTCGCGACCCGCACCAGGGAGCTGAGCACCTCGTCGTCACGGATGGCCTTGAGGATCCGGCCGTGGTCGGCGAGTCCGTAAGCAATAGGGTCGCCGCTACCGTAGAGGTAGAAGTCCCGCTGCTGCACCTGCAAATGGCCGCCCTTGCGCACATGGCGGGTCAGCAGTTCGTAATCCACATTGGCGCTGAAGCCACCAAAAAGCAGGATGGATGCGGAGCCCACCGCCATCGCCAGCAAGGTCGCAAGCGATCGCCGTCGGTTGCGCAGCAGGTTGCGTAGCGCCAGTTGCAGGGTGTTCACGCCAGCCCCACAGCGCCCTTGCGGCGGACCGACTGGATCACCCCGTCGCTCAGGAATATCGTGTCGTCGGCGGCCTTGATGACCTCGGGGTCGTGCGACGAAAAAAGAAAGGAGATCGCATAACGGTCGACCATGCTGCGCATCAGTGCGAGGATCGCGGCCCCGGTGGCGCTGTCCAGATTCGCTGTCGGCTCATCGGCAATGACCAGCTTGGGCTTGCGCGCCAACGCCCGCGCGATGGCGACGCGCTGGCGTTGCCCGCCCGACAGCTGTCCGGGTAAATTTTTCGCCTTGTCGCCCAGCCCGACGGCCTCGAGCAGCCGTTGCACGCGCGCGCCGCGTTTGCTGGCCGGCGCGCCTGCCAGTAGCAGCGGGTATTCGATGTTCTCGTAGGCGCTCAGGACCGGCAGCAAATTGAAATTCTGGAAAATGAAACCGATGGTCTCGCCACGAAAGTCCGACAGGGCGTCGTCACCCAGTGCGCCTACTTTGCAGTTGGCGACGACCACTTCGCCCTGGTCGGGCTTGTCGACGCAGCCCATCAGGTTGAGCAGCGTCGTCTTGCCGCTACCCGAAGGCCCGAGCAGCACGGAGAAGCAGGCGGGCCGCACGATCAGGTTGATCCCCTTGATCACCGGCACCAGCACCGAATCCAGGTGGTAGGACTTCTCCACCCGGACCAGTTCGACCACCGCCTGCGGCGGGTCCTCTTGTTCTTGCATCGCGCGCCCCGGCACCTTTTACTGGGTATTGAAGAAGCGGCCAGCCGAGCCTTGCTAGGCGTCCATGCCACCGACCACGGGCACGATGTTGGCAGGATGCCTGGGCTGGCTGATTGACCGAACCACCGTCTGCGGAAATTCAGACCCCGGCGCGCGGATGCACTCGCCGCGATCGTGCATAGTTGGCAGTTCCTTGCTCGGCAAGCCGCCGAGTCGCTGGGTGGGGTGTTTCGCCCCCAGCCGGCGCCCTACACCTTGTAGTAGTGGCGGTACCAGGCGACGAAACGGCCGATGCCGTCGCGAATGCTGGTTCCCGGAACGAAACCGACCCATTCGCGCAGCGCGTCGGTATTGGCATAGGTCGCCGGTACGTCGCCGTCCTGCAGCGGCAGCAGCCGCTTTTCGGCCTTCATGCCCAGTGCGTCTTCGATGCAGGCGATGAAGTCCAGCAGGTCGACCGGGTTGTTGTTGCCGATGTTGAAGACCCGGTACGGTGCGTTGCTGGTGGCAGGGTCTGCTTGCAGCGCGTCGTAGTGCGGGCTGGCGCTGGCCGGTCGGTCGAGCACCCGGACCACGCCTTCGACGATGTCGTCGACATAGGTGAAATCGCGCCGCATATTGCCATGGTTAAAGACGTCGATCGCGCGGCCCTCGAGGATCGCCTTGGTGAACAAGAACAGCGCCATGTCCGGCCTGCCCCACGGCCCGTAGACGGTGAAGAAGCGCAGTCCGGTCGTCGGCAGCCGGTACAGGTGGCTGTAGGTGTGGGCCATCAGCTCGTTGGCCTTCTTGGTCGCGGCGTACAGGCTGACCGGATGGTCGACGCTGTCGTGCTCGGAAAAAGGCATTCGGGTGTTGCCGCCGTAGACGCTCGAACTCGACGCGTAGGCCAGATGCTGCACGCCACTGTGCCGGCAGCCTTCGAGAATGTTGGTGAAGCCTACGATGTTGCTGTCGATGTACGCGTGCGGGTTCTGGATCGAATAGCGCACGCCGGCCTGCGCCGCCAGATG
>CAISIP010000486.1 GCA_903885415.1 uncultured beta proteobacterium | reverse complement strand
GCTCTGGCACGGCTTCATTGCATCAGTCCGGCAGTCTTGAACGTCTTCTCCCACATCTGGTTGTCGGTCGCAATCTTGGTTGCAAACGCCTCGGCGGACATGATCGGGCCAAGGTCGACACCGATGGCTGCCAGTTGGGAGCGCGTCGCCGGGTCGCGCAGCGCCACCAGCGCCGCCGCTTCCAGCTTCTGCACGATGTTTGCGGGGGTGCCCGCAGCGACGGCGAGCCCAAACCAGGCCGGGACGTCGAAGCCCGCAAAGACCTCCCCGACGGCGGGAACATCCGGCAGCAGCTTGGCGCGTTCGCGCGAAGCGACGGCAACCAGGTTCAGCTTGCCTTCCTTGGCCAGGGCGAGGCCACCCGTCACCCCTTGCATCGTCGCCGCCAGCCGCCCTCCCATGACATCGCTCCAGTAACCCTGCTGCGCACCGGTATAGGGGACATGGATCATCTGGATGCCGGCGCGCTGGCACAGCAGTTCGCCCGCCAGATGGGTCAGGCTGTTCATGCCGGAAGAGCCGTAACTCAGTTCGCCCGGCTTGGCCTTGGCGGCCGCCACCAGATCCTGGATGGTCTTGATCCCCGAGCTGCCGCTGGTGAATATCCCGATCGGCACGCTGCCGATCAGCGCGACCGGGGCGAAGTCTTTCACCGGTTCGTACGACAGGTCCTTGTTGAGCATCTTCATGAACCCGAGCGTCGACGACGTGCCGATGAATACCATGTAGCCGTCCTTCGGCCCCTTGGAGACAATCGATGCGCCAATGGCGCCTGAGCCGCCTGGCCTGTGTTCGACAACCACCGGCTGGCCGAGGTGTGGCGCCATCTTGTCGCCCATGATGCGCGACACCATGTCCACCGTGCCGCCGGGGGCGGTCGGGTTGACGATGCGCACCTGGCGTTCCGGGAATTCGGCGGCATGCAAGTTGGGCAGCGTAACGGGGCCCAAGGCACCGGCTGCAATCCATTTCAGCACCTTTCGGCGTACAGGCGTTTGTCTCTCGTTCATCGATCACTCCTTCTGAAATATGTGGGCCATGCCAGCGCAAGTCGCGCAGGCAGAGCATGAACGCGCCAGAATATCGAAGATTGGACAGGCCAGCGATCAGATTGCATGATGAGTGGCCATAGCAGTTTGCAAGGCGGGCGCAACGCGGGGAAAGCCCGGGTCAGCTGTGAGTTTGGCAATCGGAGAACAGGTCATGCCCATCGACGTGCACACGCACTGCGACGCACAGGTGGCATGGGCCGAACGCCTGCTTCCTTCCGCGGCGCGCGGCGCGAACCGGCGCCGGCCGTTGACCGGACGCAATCCGAAGCCGACGCCGAACACAATGCCCCTGCCCGGGCTCGATGGCTAACGGCGCTTGGCCACCTTGCCAGGTGGGGCAGGGTGGAGGCCATACTGCGAATTGCCGCTTGACTTGAGATAGACACAACGATAGAGTTGTGTCGTGATTCCTGCCCTTGACCCTTCGACTGGAAACCTGCCGCCCGGCGAGCATCTGGCCGAGTGGGTCGACGTGGTCGAGCAGTTCGGCACAACACCGTGGCGCAGGCAGTTGCTGGAGGGACTGGAACGTGCGTTGCGGGATCTACGCGCCGCCGGCTGCAAGCGCGTCTACATCGACGGCAGCTTCATCACCACCAAGGAGCATCCTAGCGACTTCGATGCGTGT
>CAISIP010000485.1 GCA_903885415.1 uncultured beta proteobacterium | reverse complement strand
CATTGCGGGCCAGTTGCGGCCGGCTGCGCTCGACGAGGTAAAGCCCGTCCTGAAGCTGGCCTCAATCAACGAGTAAACCCATTCCCGAGCAAATTGCTGTACTATTCGCACAAGCCCATTCACGGAGAAGCATCATGAGCGCAGTTGCAGAAAATATTGAGACCGAAATGCCCGCACCCATCCTGTTTACCGACAGCGCTGCGGCCAAGGTGGCGGATCTGATTGCCGAAGAAGGCAATCCGGACCTGAAGCTGCGGGTGTTTGTTCAGGGTGGCGGTTGCTCTGGTTTCCAGTATGGATTCACTTTCGATGAAGTCACCAACGAAGACGACACGATCATGAGCAAGAACGGGGTGTCGCTGCTGATTGACGCCATGAGTTACCAGTATCTGGTCGGCGCCGAGATCGACTACAAGGACGATCTTCAGGGCGCTCAGTTTGTTATCAAGAACCCCAACGCGACCACCACCTGTGGCTGCGGTTCAAGCTTTTCGGCCTGATATTTCCGGGCCCAGCGGGTCGCGACCGGCGCGGCATCAGCGCGGATAGACAGCACCCAGTATGCGGGCGCCTTTGGCGCCCGTAACGCTTTCTAGGCTAGCTGTTTCACCGAGCACCGCTTTTCGGGCAAGCCAGGCAAAGGCGGCGGCCTCGACCTGCATCGGCGGCAACCCGTGCGACAGCGACGACTGCACCACCAGACCAGGCAGCGCCTCTTGCAAGCGCCGCATCAACTCGGTGTTGAGTGCGCCGCCACCGCAGACGATCAGCAAGCGGGTTTCCGTCGCATATTGCGCCACACCCGACGCGATGGCGCCGGCGCTGAACGCGCACAAAGTTGCCTGCACATCGACCGGTTGCACCGCGTCAAAGCCCTGCAGCCGCTCTTGCAGCCATGCCGGGTTGAACAGGTCGCGTCCGGTGCTCTTGGGCGGCGCCTTCGCGAGGTAGGGCTCTGCCATCAGTGCATCGAACAGCGGCTGGCACACGCTGCCGCGGGCAGCCCAGGCGCCCAGTTCGTCGAAGGGCTGGCTGCGGTGCGCGCGGCACCAGTGGTCCATCAGCGCGTTGCCCGGACCGCAGTCAAAGCCGATAACCGGGTCCGTCGCCGTGCCGGTCTGCGCATTGCGCAGCACGCTCAGATTCGATATGCCACCGATGTTCAGGACCGATACCGATGTACCGGCCCGACCAAAGATTTCCCGGTGGAAAACGGGCACCAGCGGCGCTCCCTGGCCACCGGCGGCCACATCGCGGCTGCGGAAATCCGCCACCACGTCGATACCGCACAGTTCTGCCAGCAGCGCCGGGTTGTTGAGCTGCAGCGTGTAGCCGGTTCCGTCGAATTCCTGCGGCCGGTGGCGAAGCGTTTGACCATGCGCGCCGACCGCCCGCACCGTCGCGGCGGGGGAGCCTGTCTTCTCCAGCAGTTCGGCGACGACGTCGGCGTAGATCCGGACCAGACCATTGGCCGCCAGCGCGCTGCGGTGCAACTCGTCAGGCCCCGCGCTGTTGAGTGCAAGTAACTCGGCGGCAAAGGCGCTCGGGAAGGGACGATAGGCGTGTCGCAGGACGACCGGCCCCGTTCCTGAAAAATCGACCAGCACCCCGTCAGCCCCGTCGAGCGAGGTGCCCGACATCAGTCCGACATAGAGGTCGCGCATGGGGCCCGAGCGGCGCCGGCTATTGCGTGTTGACCTGCCGAATCGATGCTGCTGCAGCGAGTTGCAGCCGGGTGGACGCAGCAGCGCCGTCAAATGCGGTTTTTGCGCCCGCCGATACCGGTATCGCTTCGCTCTGTTTGGCGATGGTCAGCGGGTCGCGGTGCACACCGCCCACGCGAAACTCGAAGTGCAGATGCGGCCCGGTAGCCCAGCCCGTGGCCCCGACCGCGCCGATAGCCTGGCTTTGCCCGACGCTCTGGCCGCGCTTGACGTCGATACGGCTCAGGTGGCCGTAGACCGTCGTGTTGTTGTTGCGGTGCTTGACAAACACCACGTTGCCAAAACCGCCTTGTACTCCCGCAAACTCGACCACGCCGTCGCCGACGCTGCGCACCGGGGTACCGGTCGGTGCCGCATAGTCCACGCCCAGATGCGCCCGCCAGGTCTGCAATATCGGGTGAAAACGCATTTTGAAGCCGCTGGTGACACGCGAGAACTGCATCGGCGAGGCCAGAAAGGCGCGCCGCAGGCTTTGGCCATTGAGCGCATAGTAGTTGCCCTTGCTACGACCCGGCGTTGCCGCGGGCGCCAGCGGATCCTCGAACCACATGGCTTGGTATGCCTTGCCACTATTGACAAACTCGGCGCTCAGCACGCGCCCGCTGCGCATCGGCTCACCGTCGGCTTCCATCGTTTCATAGACCACCGAGAAGCGGTCGCCCTTTCGCAGGGCGCGGTGAAAGTCGATGTCGCCGGAGAAGATCTCTGCCAGTTGCACCGCCACCGCGTCGGGTATGCGGGCGTCGTCTGTGGCGGCGAACAGCGAGCTCTGGATGCTGCCCCCGGCCATCGCGTTGGAGGCGGTCATCGCGACCACTTCAACCTTGGATTTGAAGCCTGTCTCCGTCTTTTGCACCTCCAGGCGCTTGAAGTTGAGACCGTCGTCCAGAGCCCAGCGTGCGCTGAGCGAGAGCAATCCGTTGCTGGCGCTGGCCTCGGCGTTGATCTTGCGACCGGCGCGGCCGATCAGGGCGGCGCGCGCGATGGGATCCGATCGCAGGTGTGCGGCCGCCAGCGGATCGTCGATCCCTAGGCGTCTGAGGATGGATTCCGCACTGTCGGTCGAGCGGGTGAGTTCGGAGCGGTAGAGCTTGAACGACTGGCTTTCCAGTGCGTCCATCTGTGCCTGCATCGCCTGCGGCCGCACGGTCTCGAGTACCTGTTGCACCGGTGGCGCAGGCTGCTCGCCTCCCAGTGCAGCGACCGCCAGGCTGCCGGCACCCATCATCATCGCGGCCATCGCCGCCATGACGCGCATCGGATGGCGTGCCGCAGCATTTCTGGCGGCAAGGCAACAATCAACCGCAACGGCAATCAGACCATGGATCACATCAGGGTTCCCACACTGGGTTGTCGGGGGCAAGGCCGCTGGGCGACCGCCGTGCATGCCACGGCGCGACATAAAATCGGAGCTCCAGGCGAGCCCACAGTATATCCGCTGCCTTGGCGTTCACATCCAGAAAAACCCTTATGAATCAAGCTGTCAGCCCCACGATTGCCATGAGCGACGAGGTGCGCCACGCGCTTGCGGTGTCGCTGCGCGGTTGCGAGGAACTGATTCCGCAGGCGGATTGGGTGCACAAGTTGGCGCGTTCGCAGTCCAGCGGCGTTCCCCTGCGCATCAAGCTCGGGCTCGACCCGACCGCACCGGACATCCATATTGGCCACACCGTGGTGCTCAACAAGATGCGCCAACTTCAGGATCTGGGCCACACCGTGATCTTCCTGATCGGTGACTTCACCACGATGATTGGCGACCCTTCAGGGCGCAACACGACGCGCCCGGCGCTGACGCGCATGCAGATCGAGGCCAACGCGCAGACCTATTACGAGCAGGCGTCGATGGTGCTGGACCCGGCGCGCACCGAGGTCCGATACAACAGCGAGTGGAGCGACCCGCTTGGCGCGCGCGGAATGATCGAGCTGGCAGCGCGCTACAACGTCGCGCGGATGATGGAGCGCGACGACTTCGCCAAGCGCTTCAAGGAAGGCCGTTCGATTAGCGTGCACGAATTTCTGTACCCGCTGATGCAGGGCTACGACAGCGTCGCGCTGAAGTCCGACCTGGAACTCGGCGGGACCGACCAGAAGTTCAACCTGCTGGTGGGGCGGCACCTTCAGTCCGAGTATGGCCAAGAGCCGCAGTGCATCCTGACGATGCCGTTGCTCGAGGGACTCGACGGCGTCGACAAGATGTCCAAGAGCAAGAACAACTACATCGGCATCTCGGAGGATGCCAACACCATGTTTGCCAAAGTGTTGAGCATTTCCGATGTGTTGATGTGGCGCTGGTACACGCTCCTGAGTTTCAAGTCCGAGGCCGAGATCGCCACGCTGAAGGGTGAGGTCGAAGGTGGGCGCAACCCGAAGGATGCCAAGGTGGCGCTGGCCCGCGAGATCACGACGCGCTTTCATTCGGCTGCTGCCGCCGACTTGGCCGAGCAGGATTTCAGCAACCGCGCACACGGTGGCATACCCGACGCGATAGCTGAAATCCGCCTGCCGCTGGCCGAGGGGGGTGCGCCGGTTGGCATTGCCGCGCTGCTCAGGATGGCCGGCCTGACGGCGTCCAGCGGCGAGGGCAACCGCCTGATCGACGGTGGCGGCGTGCGCATTGATTCGACCACCGTCAGCGACAAAGGGCTCAAACTCGGCGCTGGTGCCTATGTGCTGCAGGTCGGAAAACGCAAGTTCGTTCGCGTCAGCCTGTCCTGAGTCGCCAACCGGACCAAGCGCGCATGCAGTTCCTGCCCAGCCGGTTCCTGACGCCGCGAAGACTGCTAGGGGCGTCGGTGGTGGTGGCCGTCGTCACCATCGCGCTCAAGACGGCAGCCTGGGTCATCACCGATTCGGTCGGTCTTTTGTCCGACGCGATGGAGTCTTTCGTGAACCTCGCGAGCGCGATTTTTGCGCTGCAGATGGTGACGGTTGCGCAGCAACCTGCCGACGCCGAGCACCCCTACGGGCACCACAAAGCCGAGTATTT
>CAISIP010000484.1 GCA_903885415.1 uncultured beta proteobacterium | reverse complement strand
ATTCTCCAATTCATGGTGGTGTTGGGTCAGGAGCGGGTGACGGCGTTCATCTCACACGCCACCTGGCGCGCAATGCGCGGCTCTGAAGGCCGGCAGCAAAGCCTGATTGACATCTATCGCGACAACAAGTCGGCCATCGATGCCGCTGTTGTTCGTCGGGTGGTGGACGGAGGGCGTCAGCCGGTGGTGCTTCGAGTCAGCGACCTTTGAAAACCCGATCTGCATATGTTCAATCCGATGCAGGGACAGCCGCAGCGCCACGATGTGAGAATGAGTTCGCCCCGTGCGGGCCGACCGGTTTCAAACCGCCTATTCGTAGTAGCTATTCCCGGCAACCTTAGCTAACCCTCCGTAAATGCTTGACACAGGCACCACAGGCTAGCTCGTATGGAAAAGATATGGCTGAGCAACTATCCAAAAGGAATTCCGGCAGAGATCGACCCGAACGCCTTCGAGTCGCTACGGGATGTTCTTCGGCAAAGCTGTGTGCGATACGCCAGCCTGCCAGCGTTCAGCAACATGGGGACCAGCATCAGCTTTGCGGAGCTCGATAGAAAGAGTCGGGACTTCGCAGCCTATTTGCAAGGCTCGCTAGGCCTTAGCAGGGGTGACAGGGTTGGCATCATGATGCCCAACCTGCTGCAGTATCCGGTCGCCATTTTCGGGATTCTTCACGCCGGCCTGGTCGTGGTGAACATCAATCCGCAGTACACGGCGCCTGAACTGGAGCACCAATTGAGGGACTCGGGGACGGTCGCTATTGTCGTCCTCGAGAACTTTGCCCACACCTTGCAAAAAGTTCTTGAAAGCAATCCGGCGATGGACATGGCTGTGATTACTACCGAGGTCGGTGACATGTTCCCGGTGGTCAAGGAAGTCCTTACCAACGCAGTGGTCAAACATGTGAAGAAACTGGTTCCGGCCTGGAGCATAGCGGGGGCCGTCGAGTTCAACGCATGCCTGCGAGCGGGGCGCGAGCAGGCCACCCAAGATGTTCCCATCGGCCACGACGACATCGCGTTCTTGCAATATACCGGCGGAACCACCGGCGTCGCGAAAGGCGCCGTACTGACGCACGGAAATCTGGTCGCGAACCTGCAACAGCTTGGCGCATGGATTGCCCAAGACCTGATTGAGGGGCGGGAGATCCTGATCTGTCCGCTACCCCTTTACCATGTGTTCGCGCTGACCTGTAGCCTGATGTTCATGAAGATCGGTGCGCATAACGTCCTGATCACCAACCCACGGGATATGCACGCTTTCATGCATGACCTTAAAAAGTATCGCTTTACCGCCATTTTGGGTGTCAATACGCTGTACCGTGCGATGCTCGACGCGCCTGAGTTCGAAGAGGTCGACACGCGCAGCCTCAAGCTCACCAGCGCTGGGGGCATGGCGGTGCAGAAGGTGGTAGCGGAGCGCTGGAAAAAGGCAACCGGGGTAGCGATTATTGAAGGCTACGGCCTGACCGAGACATCCCCGGTTGCGATCTCGAACCCCCTCAATATCGACGACTGGACCGGCACCATCGGCATGCCCATTCCCTCCACAGAGGCGGCCATTCTCGACGATGCAGAACAGGAAATGCGTATAGGCGAGGTCGGCGAAATTTGCATTCGTGGCCCGCAGGTGATGCCGCGATATTGGAACCGACCCGACGAATCAGAGAAAGTATTCACACGCGACGGCTGGTTTCGTACCGGTGACATGGGCTTCATGAACGCCAGCGGCTACTTCGCGATAACCGACCGCAAAAAAGACAT
>CAISIP010000483.1 GCA_903885415.1 uncultured beta proteobacterium | reverse complement strand
TGGCGCAGCGCAATCATGACGCGCGAAACGCCCGCGATGCGCGCGAGCATGACGAAGTCGCGCTCCTTGATCGAGATGACCTCGCTGCGAACCAGCCGTGCGTAACGGGCCCAGTTGGTCAAGATCATGACGATGATGATGTTCCACAGCCCGGGTCCGAGTGCCGACACCAGCGCCAGTGCCATCAGGATGAAGGGTAGCGCCAGAAAGGCTTCGGTCAGCCGGTTCAGCAGCGCGCCGGTGACGCCGCCGAAATAGCCCGCGATCAGTCCCACAAAGGTTCCCAGCACGCCGCCAAAGATGACTGCGGCGCCGGCCACCAGCAGCGAGACTTGGGCGCCTGCGACCAGCCGGCTGAGCACGTCGCGACCCAGCTGGTCGGTACCCAGTGGGTGCAGGATCGCGCCCTCGGCCTCCCAGGCCGGCGGCAGCATGACCGACTCGAAATCTATATGCGTCTCCGAGAACGGCGTGATGGCGGTGCCGCATAGGGCCGCGATGAACAGCGCCGCGCAGACCAGGGTGGCCAGAGCCGGCGGGCCGTCCTTGTGGGCCAGCCGCAGCGGCCAGCGGACGATCGAGCGCAACCGCGGCAGCAGGCCCGTCGCGCGCACGTCCGGCGATTCGCTCATTGGCGCACCCTTGGATCGAGCAGGGTCGCCAGAATGTCGACCAGCAGGTTGATGAGCATGAAACAGAAGGCCGTCACCAGCACCCCGGCCTGAATGACCGGATAGTCGCGCGTGAAGATTGCCTCGACCATCACCTGGCCGATCCCGGGCCACGCGAAGACGCGTTCGGTCACGACGGCGCCGCCAAGCAGAACGCCGAACTGCAGCCCCAGGAAGGTGATGATCGGCAGTGACGCGTTGCGCAGCGCATGCCGAAAAACGATCGATGACTCTGGCAGCCCCAGGTTGCGCTCCATCTTGACGAAGTCGCTTTGTAGCGCGCTGACCATGTTCGCGCGGGTGAGCGCCGCCAGCGAGGCCGAGGAAAACAGCGAAAGTGTCGTGACCGGCAACACATAGTGCTGCCAGCTGCCGAAGCCCGAAGACGGTAGCACGCCCAGCGTGACCGCGAAAACCAGCATCAGCATCAGCGCGAACCAGAAGCTCGGGATCGACTCGCCCGCCGCCGCGTACCAGTCGACCGCCCGCGCGAGCAGCCCGCGCGGCCGGATCGAACCCATGATGCCCAAGGGAACGCCGATGCCCAGCGACAGCAGCATCGCAATGCCGGTGAGCTTGAAGGTGGCCCACAGCGCGGGAAGCACCATGCCGATCGCCGATACGCGGTAGCGGAACGAGACGCCGAAATCGCCTTGCACCACATTGGCCAGGAAGGTCAGGTACTGCAGCATCAGCGGCTGGTCCAGTCCGTACTGGCGGCGGTAAAAGTCGATGTCCTGTTGGGTCGCTTCGGTTCCCAGCACCAGCGGAACCGGGTCGCCAACCAGACGCGCGAGCAAAAAGATCACGAAGGTCAGAACGAACAGCGTGGCAAAAGCCTCCGCCGCGCGACGCAACAGGAAGACCGGCATTTCAGCAGCGCCGCATGCCGCCGGAGTCGGCGCACCGGACTGCGCCGGGCGCGGCTTGAAGGCGCCCGGCGCAGTGGTAGTTATGCATACGGTATTTTAGCATTGGCAGCTCGCGCGAAGCCCGCTTGCCTATAATGAAGGCGGCTCCAAAAGCCGGCGATTCCAGCAGCATGCGATGGCGTGCGACACCCCGCAATCTCTTCCCACCACCGGATAAAAAGCATGAACCAGATCGATCTTGCCAGTCGCGTTGCAGTCGTCACCGGCGCCGCGCGCGGAATCGGCTACGCGGTCGCGCAGCGCTTCTTGCAGTCTGGTGCCGATGTGGCGCTGTGGGACATGGATGCCGAGCGGCTCGCGGGTTCCTGCGCGACGCTGAAGGCCGCGCACCCGGAGCGTCGGGTCGAGGCGCTGGTGCTGGACCTCAGCGACGATGCCGCGGTCGACGCCGCGATGGCTGGCGTCGCGTCGCGCATGGGTCGGGTCAACATATTGGTGAACAACGCCGGCATTACCGGAGGCAACGGTCCGACCTGGGAACTCGACCCCAAAGTCTGGCGCCGCGTGGTGGAGGTCAACCTGATTGCGCCCTACCTGACATGCCGGGCTGCGGTTCCCTACATGCTCAGCGCGGGCTGGGGCCGCATCGTCAACATCGCTTCGGTCGCTGCCAAGGAGGGCAACCCCAACGCCTCGCATTACAGCGCGTCCAAGGCCGGGCTGATCGGTCTGACCAAGTCGCTTGGCAAGGAACTTGCGACGCGCAACATTCTGGTCAACGCGATTACGCCGGCCGCTGCTAAGACCGAAATATTCGACCAGATGAAACAGGAGCAAATCGACTACATGCTGGGCAAGATACCGATGGCCCGCTTCCTGCAGGTCGACGAGGTGGCTGCCATGGTCGCCTGGCTATCGTCGCAGGACTGCTCCTTCACCACCGGCAGTGTTTTCGACATCTCCGGCGGCCGCGCCACCTACTGAGACGTCCTTCGCAGCGTACGGTCGCACGCCGGATGCGTCAGCTGCTGAAGCGAAATCCCTCGTAGCCGTTGGTTGCGACGTCGGCGCAGATTTTCCGGTAGCGCGCCATTCCTCCCGAGTAGGGCATGAACACGCGGGGCTTTCCCGGCACATTGGCGCCCAAATACCAAGAGGTGGTCGCGGTCGACAGCAGGGTCGCGCTGGCGGCCTCGGTGACCTTGAGCATCCAGTCGCCCATCGCCTGCGCTTGCGGCTCGATGCGCTCCAGGCCCTGGGCGCGCATGTGGGCGATACAGTCGGCGATCCAATCGGAATGCTGCTCAATGGCCACCGGCATATTCGTCAGCACCGAGGGACTGCCGGGACCCGTGATGGTGAACAGGTTGGGAAAGCCCTCCATCTGCAGGCCCAGGTAGCTGCGCGGCCCGTCCTTCCAGTCATCGGCGAGCAGCCGGCCGGAGCGGCCACGGATGTCCATGCGCAACAACGGCCCCGTCAGCGCGTCGTAGCCAGTCGCAAAGACGATGATGTCCAGAGGGTAATGGCCGTCGCGGGTGCGTATCCCGGTGGCCGTGATTTCCTCTATGGGCGCTGCGCGCACATCGACCAGCGATACGTTGTCGCGGTTGAACGTCTCGTAGTAATCGGTGTCGACGGGCGGGCGCTTGCCGGCATAGGGATGGTCGATGTCGGTGAGCTTGTGCGCCGTCACAGGGTCTTTGACGATCTGAAGGATCTTGTTGCGGACAAACTCAGCCGCCGTGTCGTTGGCCTCCTTGTTGAGCATGATGTCGCCAAATGCAGTCCTAAATTCGACCCCGCCCTTGCGCCAGGCCGCCTCGTAGATGGCCTGGCGTTCGTGTGGCGGCGTCTGAAGGGCAAGGCGCTCCGAGTTGGCGAAGGGGTGTCCCGACGGCGTCGCGTGCGTGGCGCGCCGGATCTCGGCCGCGTTTTCCTTGACATAGCGCTTGAACTCGGCCGTCCACGGTGCATTGCGTGCCGGAACGCTGTAGGTCGGGCTGCGCTGAAAAACGCTCAGGTGCTGCGCCGTCTCTGCGATCACCGGCGCTGCCTGAATGCCGGTCGATCCGGTACCAATCAGCCCGACCCGCTTTCCGGCAAAGTTGACGCCCTCGTGCGGCCACTGGCCGGTGTGGTACCACTGGCCCTGGAACGAGTCGAGTCCGGCAATCGTCGGAACGTTGGCCGCCGACAGGCAGCCGACGGCGGTGATCAGGAACTTTGCGTTGAATGACTCGCCGCTGGCGGTGCGAACCTCCCACCGGTTTGTAGCGTCGTTGTAATGCGCCGCGCTCACCCGGGCGTTGAAACGGATGCTGCGCCTGAGGTCGAATCGGTCGGCAAAGTGGTCGATGTAGCGCAATATCTCTTTTTGCTCGGGAAAGCGCTCGGTCCAATCCCAGTCGCGCATGAGCTCCTCGGAAAACGAGAAGCCGTAAGCATGGCTTTCGGAGTCGCAGCGGGCGCCCGGGTAGCGGTTCCAGTACCAGGTTCCGCCGACGCCGCCACCGGTTTCCAGCACCTGCACCGATAACCCGAGCCGGTCGCGCAGGCAGTGCAACTGGTACAGCCCGGCCAGTCCGGCGCCGATGATGATGGCGTCAAGAGCAGGACTCCCTCCGGGGGTGGATTCTGGGTCGTGTGTGGTTGCGCTATTCATGGGGTTTCAATCGGTTGCCGCTGCGCCGATACCGGCAAAGCAGAAGGTATGCAAGCGGCTAATTTTAGCCGACCCTGCCTCGGGTTTGTACTTAGGCTTGCGCGGATTCGACCTCTACCAGGCAGTCGTAGAAGGTCGGCGCGCGCCCCAGGTCGGTCAGCTTCTGGCTGGTCAGCTGATTCACGTTGTGGCCGTCGAGCCCCATCTTTCGCCACCAAATTCCCAGCCCGTTGACGACCCCGGGCCTTGCGCGCGCGCTGACCTGAAGCCGGCAGCGGTAGTCGCCGCGCTGGTTGAACACCCGCACCACCGAACCCGACTCCAGGCCGCGCGCGGCAGCGTCAGCCGCGCTCATCTCCAGCAGCGGCTCTGCCCCCACGTCACGCAGGCTCTTGACATTGACAAAGCTGGAGTTCAGGAAGTTGCGCGCCGGCGGCGAGATCATCGCCAGCGGGTAGTCGGCCGAACTCCCCGGCAGCTCGTAGTTGGGAATATGGTCGGGAAGCCCGTCGAGGCCCTGCGCGGCGAGGCGCTGGCTGAACAGCTCGCACTTTCCCGAGGGGGTAGGGAAGCCGCCGTCAGCGAAGGGGGCCTCGGGAAGCGCCAGCGTGGAAAAACCGGTCGCCAGCAGCTGCTCAAAGTCGACGCGCTCGCCAAAAGCGGACCGGCACAGCGACACGTCGTCGTCTTCAAAGCAGGGCTCGCAGAACCCCATGCGCTGCGCGAGTTCGCGAAATATCTGCGTGTTGGGCTTGGCCTGGCCCATGGGTGCAATGGCCGGACGATTGAGCAGCACGTCGGTGTGGCCATAGCTGCGGTGAATGTCCCAGTGTTCGAGCTGCGTCGTCGCCGGCAGTATGTAGTCGGCGTAGTCGGCGGTGTCGGTCTGGAAGTGCTCGAGCACCACGGTAAAAAGGTTTTCGCGCGCGAAACCCTGCACCACCCGGCCCGAGTCCGGCGCCACCGCCACCGGGTTGCTGTTGTAGACGATCAGCGCCTCGACGGCCGGACCGAAGCCGTCGGACGCAGGGCGCAGCAGATCGTCGCCGATGCTGCTCATGTTGATGGTGCGCGGCGCCTTGTCGGCGCGCAGTTCGGGTCGTTCGAGCGCTTCGTGACGGATCGGAAATTCTCCCGAGCTCGACAGCAGCAGTCCGCCGGCGCGGTGGCGCCAAGCACCCACCAGCGCGGGCAGCGCGGCGACGGCGCGCACCGCGTTGCCACCGCCGCGAACGCGCTGCATGCCGTAGTTCAGCCGGATCGCCGCCGGCCGGCCGGCGGCGGCGCAACTGCCATAGTCGCGCGCCAGCGCGCGGATCTGCTCTGGCGCGATCGCGCACACGGCGGCGGCGCGCTCGGGGGGCCAGGCCAGGGCGCGCTCGCGCAGCAGCGCCCATCCCAGCGTGTGGCGCGCGATGTAGTCGTGGTCGAGCCAGTCGTGGGCGATAAGCTCGTGCATCAGCGCCAGCGCCAGCGCGGCGTCCGTGCCCGGCAGCAGCGCGATGTGTTCGTGGCATTTTTCGGCCGTCTCGCTGCGCCGCGGGTCGATGCAGACCAGCCGCGCGCCCAGGCGTTTGGCCTCCTGCGCGTAGCGCCAGAAGTGCAGGTTGCTGCCGATGGCGTTGCTGCCCCAGATCAGGATCAGCGCGGACTGCGCGAAATGTTCCACCCGCATGCCGACCTTGGCGCCCAGCGTGTAGGTCAGCCCTTCGCCGGCGGCGCTCGCGCAGATGGTGCGGTCGAGCCTGGAGGCGCCAAGCTTGTTGAAGAATCGCGCCGCCATGCTCTCGCCCTGCACCAAGCCCATGGTGCCGGCGTAGCTATAGGGAAGGATCGCTTGCGCCGATCCCGCGCAGCGCGTGGCGATGGCCTGCAGCCGCGCCGCAATGTCGCCCAAGGCCTGGTCCCAGCCCACCGGCTCGAAGTGCCCCGAACCCTTGGGGCCGGCGCGTCGGAGCGGCTGCAGGATGCGCTCGGGATGGTAGCTGCGCTCGGTGTAGCGCGACACTTTGGTGCACAGGACGCCACCGGTTTGCGGGTGCGCCGGGTTGCCCTGCACCCTGAGCGCGACGCCTGCCTCGACCGTCGTCAGCAGCGAGCAGGTGTCGGGGCAGTCGTGCGGGCAGGCGCCCAGTACAGTCGTGCTAAGGCTCATGGGCTCTTCCTTCAGGAATAATGCGATGTTCCCCGCCGATTCTCCGCGCAATCGCCGGTGGGGTGCTGCGCGCTTGCGCGTAGACTAAGGCCAGCAGGTGCCCCGAGGCGGGGATGCAGGCCACTGCGAGCGCAAGCGCAGCAGCAAAATATACAGGAAGACAGCATGAAGGTTATCGACTCCATCGTCACCCAGGCCGCCGGCATTGCGTCGGTCAGGCGCGACATTCACGCGCATCCCGAACTCTGTTTCAAGGAGCTGCGCACCGCAGATCTGGTGGCCGCCAAGCTGAGCGAATGGGGGATACCGGTGCACCGCGGAATGGGAACCACCGGCGTCGTCGGCATCGTTCGCAACGGCAACTCGAGCCGTGCGGTAGGCCTGCGCGCCGACATGGACGCGCTGCCGATGCAGGAGTTCAACACCTTTGAGCACGCCAGCAGACATGCGGGCAAGATGCACGCCTGCGGCCACGACGGACACACTGCGATGCTGCTGGCCGCGGCGCAGCACTTCGCCACCAACCGCAACTTCGACGGCACCGTCTACCTGATCTTTCAGCCGGCCGAAGAGGGCGGCGGCGGGGCGCGCGAGATGATCAAGGACGGGCTATTCGAGCAATTTCCAATGCAAGCGGTATTCGGAATGCACAATTGGCCGGGCGCGCAAGTAGGCCGCTTTGCCGTCAGCGCGGGGCCGGTAATGGCGTCGAGCAACGAGTTCAGGATCCTGATCAAAGGAAAGGGCGGCCACGCTGCGATGCCGCACCTGGGCCTGGACCCGGTCCCGGTCGCCTGCCAGATAGTGCAGGCCTTCCAGACCATCATCAGCCGCAACAAAAAACCGGTCGATGCCGGCGTGATATCGGTCACGATGATCCACGCGGGAGAGGTTACCAACGTCATACCCGACAGCTGCGAACTCCAGGGAACGGTGCGAACCTTCAGTCTGGAGGTGCTCGACCAGATCGAGCAACGCATGCGCGAAGTCGCCGAGCACACCAGCGCCGCCTTTGGCGTTACCTGCGAGTTCAGCTTCAAGCGCAACTACCCGCCCACCATCAACTCGGCTGCCGAAGCCGAGTTCGCGCGTGGGGTGATGGCCAGCATCGTGGGCCCAGACAAGGTTGGCGAGCAGGAGCCGACCATGGGCGCGGAGGATTTCGCATTCATGCTGCAGGCGATCCCCGGCGCCTATTGCTTCATTCACAACGGCGACGGCAGCCACCGCAGCGTTGGCCATGGCGGCGGCCCGTGCACCCTGCACAACCCAAGCTACGACTTCAATGACGACTTGATACCGCTGGGCGCGACTTACTGGGTCCGATTGGCCGAGGCGTGGCTCGCCCAAGGCGGACCAGACCGTTGAGCGCGCAGCCTTTTTCCGCCAGCTATGCGCAGGCGCGGGAGAAGTTTCTCGAAGCCGTCAACGCCGCCGGACTGCAGCCGAAGTCGCATATCCATCCGCTCAAGGGCCGCGATGGCGAGACGCTGGCGATGGACCTTGCATGGGTGGGCGATCCCAAGGCCGATCGCCTGCAGGGACGACCCGACGCCAGCGCCGATCAGGCCCGCAAGATCCGGCAGCAGATGATGGATGCCTTCTACGTCGACACCGATGCCTGGCGCGGCCAGATCCTGGGCCAGGCTCTGGAGGCGATGGTGCAGGCCGTCGAAGGACTGGCCGCTTGAACCCTTTGCGGGTGCGCCTCGCGCCCGGCTCTTTCTCATGCGGACTTCGGGCCGCCGAGTGCCGATGCGATCAGCGCAACAATTGCCGGCGCAGCGACACCGCCTGGGCCAGTCCGTCGAGGACCGGCACCGTCTGTTCGAAACCGATGCACGCGTCGGTAATCGACACGCCGTAAGCCGGCGCCTGACCTGCGACCAGGTCCTGGCGCCCCTCGTGCAGGTGGCTTTCGATCATCACGCCACTGATGCGGCGCTCGCCGTCGGCGATTTGCCGGGCGACGTCCTGCGCGACGACGATCTGACGCTGGTATTGTTTGCTGCTGTTGGCGTGCGACACGTCGATCATCACCTGCGGCGCAAGCCCAGAGGCCTGCAGCGTCTGGCAGGCCGCAGCCACATCCTGGGCCGAGTAGTTCGGCGTTTTCCCACC
>CAISIP010000482.1 GCA_903885415.1 uncultured beta proteobacterium | reverse complement strand
GATTAATCGCCTTGGTGTCCTTGGGCTTGCCGTCCGCGCCCCACATTTTGCCGCCAAGGCGGATCATGGCGGCCATCGAGGCGTCCACAATCACGTCGTTGGGTGCGTGCAGGTTGGAGATGCCCTTGGCCGAGTCGACCATGGCCAGCTCGGGCCGGTGCTCGTGGCAGGCGTGCAGATCACGGATGACTTCGTCGCGCTGGGTAGTGGGCAGGCTTTCGAGCTTTTCGTAAAGGCTGGACAGGCCGTTGTTAACGTTCACGCCCAACTTGTCAAACAGCTTGCCGTGCTTGGCAAAGGCGTCTTTGTAGTAGACCCGAACCGCGTGACCGAACACGATGGGGTGCGAAATCTTCATCATGGTGGCCTTGACGTGCAAAGACAGCATGAGGCCGGTCTTGCGAGCGTCTTCCATCTGCTCTTCATAAAAATCGTACAGCGCTTTCTTGCTCATGAACATGCTGTCTATGATCTCGCCGGCTTTGAGCGACACCTTGGGTTTGAGCACGGTGGTTTTGCCGGCCGCATTGACCAGCTCCATGCGCACATCGCAGGCTTTGTCCAGGGTCATGGACTTTTCACCGTGATAGAAGTCGCCCTTTTTCATGTGCGCCACATGGGTGCGCGAGGCCATGCTCCATTCAGCCATGCTGTGCGGATTTTTGCGGGCAAAGTTTTTAACCGCCAGCGGAGCGCGGCGGTCGGAGTTGCCTTCGCGCAGCACCGGGTTGACGGCACTGCCCAGGCATCGGGAGTAGCGCGCCAGCGTTGCCTTGTCGGCGTCGGTTTTCGGGTCTTCAGGTAAGTTGGGTAACTTGTAGCCGTGGGCTTGCAATTCGCGAATGGCTTCGGTCATCTGGTGCACCGTGGCGCTGATGTTGGGCAGCTTGATGATGTTGGTGTCCGGCAGCAGGGTCAGCCGGCCGAGCTCAGACAGGTTGTCGGGCATTTTTTGCTCGGGGGTCAGGACATCGGAAAACTCGCCCAGAATGCGGGCAGCCAGAGAAATATCGCTTTCAACGACGTCAATGCCGGCCGGCGCAGCAAAGGTGCGCAGGATGGGCAAAAACGAACACGTCGCCAAGTAAGGCGCTTCATCGGTCAACGTATAAATGATTTTTGATTTTTGGGCCGCCATGGTGTCCTTTTACTTTGAACTGGGAGGGCAAGCGGGCTCTGTGAACCCGCAACCCGTAATCATAGGGCAGTCTTTTCTGATCCCGTCACAAAGCGAGCGCGTAGTCGATCGTCAGTGGCGCATGGTCCGAGAACTTCTCGGTCTTGTAGATCGACTCGCGCCGTGCCAGGGCCGCCAGCGCAGGCGTCGCTAGGTGGTAGTCCAGACGCCAGCCGACGTTGTTCGCGTAGGCCTGGCCGCGGTTGCTCCACCAGGTGTAGGCGTCTTCGGTGGCATCGGGCTGCAGTTGTCGGTAGACGTCAACGATCCGGGCCTCGTCGAGCAGCCGGCTCACCCAGGCGCGTTCCTCCGATGATGCCAGGCCAGTTCGTGCACGATCTGGCCGTCAGGCGACACGAGTTCCAGTTCACCATAGGGATGCTCGTGCTCCATGTAGCGCGCCTCCTTCCCCGACAGCAGTCCGGCGCGCGGGCAGCTGGTCCACAGCGGCTGCCCGGCGGCGGCGCAGGCCTGCAGGACTGCGTCGGCGCTGGCGTAGGCGGCTAGGCGCTGCAGCGTGCGGATGGTCGGAAAAATGATGAGGAAGGCGCCCTGCGCATGGCGCTGCAGCGCGTCCTGCGGCCGCACCCAGACCGGCTCAAACTGTTCGGCACCGTCGGCCACCGGCTGCTGGCCCGCGGGCATACGGGCAACCAGGAAGGGAACGTCGAAGCGCCGCGGCAAATCCCGGTCGGTGGTCCAGTGCGCGAGCACGAAGACCTCGTCGGCGGCCAGCAGCAGACCACGCGCCGCGCACTGCGCTGCCAAAGGCGCCTTGCGGTCGATGGCGGCGATGTCCTGGTGCGTGGCATGCGCTTGATCCGCTGTGCGTGCCAATAGGACGCCGAGTTCCTCGAAGCTTTCGCGTATTGCAGCAATGGCCTGCGTAAGGTGCAGGTCGCTCTGGCCTTCGCGCCGCCGCGCCTGCGAGTGGCTCGCGGCGTCGTCGGCATCGACTCCGCCGCCCGGAAAGACATAGGCGCCCGCAGCGAAGCTGGCACTCATTGAGCGCCGGGTCATCAACACTTCCACACCGGCCGCGCCGTCGCGCAGCAGCAGCACGGTGGCGGCAGACCGCGTGGGTGTGGGTTCACGCTGCGCGTGCAAAAGTTGGTTGGTTCTTGCCATGGCCCTATTTTGCCGTGAAACCCGGTGGCCCCTGCGCCGACCGCTTGGCGTAAACCCCAAGACGCAAGCACCCGCGCGAGCCTTATGCTTAGGCTCCCATCGTCAGGGTCTTGAGGAACGTAGCATGAGACTAAAAATTCGCACATTCACCCCACTGCTCGCCCTTTCGGCGGCGCTCCTGATGGCGGTGCCCCAGTCCGCGATGGCGCAGGCCTGGCCGACCAAGCAACCCATCAAGCTGGTGGCGGTCTTCCCGCCGGGAGGATCGGTCGACCAGGTGGCGCGCTTGCTGGCACAGCCGCTTTCGCAGCAGATCGGCCAAAGCATCATCGTCGAAAACAAGGGCGGCGCCTCCGGTTCGATCGGAGCCGCGGCAGTCGCGGCGGCACCCTCCGACGGCTACACCTTCGCCGTGGTGTTTGACACGCACGGCGTAAACCCAAGCCTGATACCGAATATGCCCTTTGACTCGCGCAAGGACTTGGCGCCGGTGGTGATCATTGGAACAGCGCCGATGGTGCTGGCCACCACCACCGGGTCCGAGTTCAAGACCTTCGCCGACGTGGTCGCTGCCGCAAGAACCAAAAAGGGCGCTAGCTACGGCAGCATCGGTTCTGGCAGCCTGGGCCATCTAGCGATGGCGCTGCTGGGCAAGGGGGCTGGCCTGGAGTTCCAGCACATACCCTACAAGGGCGGCGGCCCGCTCATGAACGATGCGCTCGCCGGCCATGTTCCGCTGGCGATTGGCTCGGTATTTCTGGTCAAACCCCACATCGACAGCAAGCGCATGCGCCCGCTGGCAGTGACAACTCCCAAGCGCTCGCCCGATCTACCCGAAGTTCCCACCCTTGCCGAAAGCGGCTTTCCGGGATTCGACGCGCCGGCCTGGTGGGCCGTGCTGGCGCCGGCGAAGACGCCGCCCGACATACTCAGGCGCATGAACGAGGAGATCAACAAGGTGATGCGCATGCCCGATACCGCCAAGCGACTGGACGCGCAGGGAATCGACGTCGTGGGTGGAACACCGGAGGCAGCGCGCGTCTTCATCGAGCGGCAGATGGACACTTGGTCCAAGGTGGTCAAGGACAACAACATCCAGGCCGATTGAGGGCGTCGGCCCGTCCGCTGTCGCGTCACCCTGCTTCAGGCGTTATCTGCAGCGCCACCAGCATGCGTGCGACCATGTTGTAGGTGGCAATGGCGCTGGTGATCTCTACGATTTGGGTTGTGTCGAAATGCGTGCGCAGCGCCGCAAACACGGTATCGCTGACTTGCACGTCGAGCGTCATCTGGGCTGCGTACTGAACGACAATTCTTTCCACTTCACCCAGCGCAGCCCCGGTCGGAACAGCACGCGGGTCGGTATCGACGAAAACGCGCAACGCATCGAGTTCGGCCTGGCTTCCGCCGGCAGCCAGAAAGTCTGGGGCGTGGTGGTGGTACTCATAGTCCGCTCCTGTCAGCAGCGCCACCGTGCAGATGCCAAGCTCGCGCAGTTTGCGGCTGGTCGGCAGGCCGGTACGCACCGCCTTGAGGTAAACATTCCAGCCGCGCGCGAGCGGCTCGCTCCACAGCAAAGCCTTGTCGAGGTTAATCAGCGCGCCGCCGCGCCGCGCCTGGATCGCCGCGACCAGTTCGGGCGGCTGCGGCTTTTGTTCGGGGGTCCAATCGGGTATGCGCATGGGCTTCTGTTGCAGAGTGAAAAACAGTGAAGGATAAGCGGATAATTCCGCCATGCGAATCCGTTTCACGAAGATGCAGGGCGCGGGCAACGATTTTGTCGTTCTCGATGAGACGCGTGCGCCGCTGCAGCTGAGCGAAGCGCAGTACCGGTTTCTCGCCGATCGCCATCGCGGCGTGGGCGCCGACCAAATCCTGTCGGTGCGCGCAGCCCGCAGCGCGCAGGTCGATTTCGAATACGTGATTCACAACGCCGACGGCCGGGAGGTCGAGCACTGCGGCAATGGCGCGCGCTGCTTTCTGAGTTATGTCCGAGCCAATAAGCTGACCCCCAAAGACCGGGTTCGGGTCCAGACGATGAACCGGGTCATCGAGTTATACAGCCAGACCGATGGACGGGTCACGGTCGACATGGGGGAGCCGGTGTTCGAGCCGCAGCAGGTGCCGTTCGAACCTGCACAGCGCAGACCCCGGACGGTCGGGTCATGGCAGCTGTGGCCGCTGGATCTGTCGGGGCAGTCCGATACTACCGAGGTC
>CAISIP010000481.1 GCA_903885415.1 uncultured beta proteobacterium | reverse complement strand
TTCTTCGCCGGCGCCTTCTTGGCCGCAGCCTTCTTCGCCGGCGCCTTCTTGGCCGCAGCCTTCTTCGCCGGCGCCTTCTTGGCCGCAGCCTTCTTCGCCGGCGCCTTCTTGGCCGCAGCCTTCTTCGCTGGAGCAGCCTTCTTCGCCGGTGCCTTCTTGGCCGCAGCCTTCTTCGCTGGAGCAGCCTTCTTCGCCGCTACTTTCTTTGCTGGAGCAGCCTTCTTCGCCGCTACTTTCTTTGCGGGTGCAGCTTTTTTCGCCGCTGGTTTTTTTGCAGTTGCCATTGTTTTCTCCTTGATCAAATAACAAAGAGCACTTCATGCTTGTTGGATCGCATGAAGCGATTCATGATGTTGGGTCTGATCCCAGCGCCATGAACTCGGTTGCACAAGGCGCCCCGGCAGCCTGCCGTGCCGTGGACGTTTTGTGGAATTCTTGAAGTCATAAATTCTGAAAGACTAGTCCCACGACAAAGCGCCGCCAGACTGATACTCGATAACGCGGGTCTCAAAGAAATTACGTTCCTTCTTAAGGTCTATCATTTCACTCATCCAAGGGAACGGGTTTTCCTCATTCGGAAACAAGGTTTCCAAGCCGATCTGCGTCGCACGCCGGTTTGCGATGTAGCGCAGGTACCCTTTGAACATCGACGCATTCATGCCCAGCACCCCACGCGGCATGGTGTCTTCCGCATATTTGTATTCCAACTCGACAGCCTGGGCAAACAAGTCGTTGATCTCCGCCTTGAACGCATGGGTCCAGAGTTGTGGGTTTTCAAGCTTTATTTGGTTGATCAAGTCGATGCCGAAATTGCAATGCATGGATTCGTCGCGCAAAATGTACTGGTACTGCTCGGCCGCTCCGGTCATCTTGTTTTGCCGCCCCAGCGCAAGAATTTGCGTGAATCCCACATAGAAGAACAGGCCCTCCATCAGGCAGGCAAAAACGATCAGCGACTTCAGCAATTTTTGGTCGTTTTCCAGCGTGCCCGTCTTGAAGTGCGGGTTGGTCAGCGTCTCGATGAATGGGATCAGAAACTGGTCCTTGTTGCGAATCGACTCCACCTCGTTGTAGGCGCTGAAGATCTCGCCTTCGTCAAGCCCAAGCGACTCGACGATGTACTGGTACGCATGCGTATGAATCGCCTCTTCAAATGCCTGCCGCAGCAAAAATTGCCTGCACTCCGGTGCCGTTATGTGGCGATAGCTTCCAAGAACAATGTTGTTGGCCGCCAGCGAATCGGCTGTGACAAAGAAGCCCAAATTGCGCTTAACGATGCGGCGTTCGTCTTCGGTCAGCCCATTCGGGTCTTTCCACAAGGCGATATCGCGCGTCATGTTGACCTCTTGCGGCATCCAATGGTTCGCGCAACTGGCCAGGTATTTTTCCCATGCCCACTTGTACTTGAACGGAACCAATTGATTGACGTCGGTCTGGCCGTTAATGATGCGCTTGTCAGAGGCCCGGACCCGACGCGGCGCGGTTGCGATGGCGCCTGGCATCGTCGAGGCGACTGCAGGGGCTCCGTCGTCCAATGTGCGCTTTTCCATGTCAAGCGCCGGCGACTCTTCGATTCGGCTCATCAGGCCGGGTTCATAAATCAGTGGCGATGCGGGCTTGACTTCTTCGTCCCAGGTCAACATGGTTACTTCCAATCAGCGAATTATGCGAGCAGCGAGAAAAATTGGAAAGTGTTCATTCACATCCCTTCAATATTGTGTTGTTCAAATGCACCGATCTGCGCTGCAATATCGTGCCTTGCTCACTGGCAGGCTTCACACGTGGGGTCATCGATGCCGCAAAACTTGATATCAGTGGCGGGGTTCGACGCCATCTGGAGCCGCGCCGCCTCTGCCGCCGTCTCCAATGCATGGGATGCATTCGCGGTGGTCGCGGTCGGGCCAGAACTGCCTCCGGAGGACACCGCGTTGAGCCGCCCGGCCGTCACGGTTGACTTCTCCGCGTGGGTAGCCGACATGGTCCGCAGGTAGTAAGTCGTCTTCAGGCCGCGTAGCCATGCCAGCTTGTAGGTGTCGTCCAATTTCTTGCCCGACGCGCCCGCCATGTAGATGTTGAGCGACTGCGCCTGATCAATCCACTTCTGGCGCCGGGCCGCCGCCTCGACTAGCCACTGCGTCTCGACCTCAAAAGCTGTGGCGTACAGCGACTTGATTTCCTGCGGAACCCGGTCTATCGGCTGCAAGGATCCATCGAAATGCTTCAGGTCCATCACCATCACGTCGTCCCATAACCCAAGGCGCTTGAGGTCATGCACCAGATAGGAGTTGATGATCGTGAACTCGCCCGAAAGGTTGGACTTAACCGAAAGGTTGCCAAAGCACGGCTCAATTGACGCATCAACCCCGACGATGTTGGAGATAGTCGCCGTCGGCGCGATCGCAACGCAATTCGAATTGCGCATGCCGTCCGCAGCAATTTTCTTGCGCAACGCATCCCAGTCCAGCGTCGACGAGCGGTCCACCTCGACGTAGCCGCCGCGCTCGGCCGCCAGCATGTCCAGCGTATCGATCGGCAGGATGCCCCGATCCCATAAGGAGCCACGGTAGCTCGAATAGCGGCCGCGTTCACGCGCCAACTCGGTTGAGGCCCAGTATGCGTAGTAGCAAATCGCCTCCATCGAGCGATCTGCAAACTCCACCGCAGCTTGGCTCGCATAGGGAATGCGTAGCTCGTACAAGCTGTCCTGAAACGCCATCACGCCCAGGCCTACCGGCCGGTGGCGCACATTGGAGTCACGTGCCTTCTTGACAGCGTAGTAATTTATGTCGATCACGTTGTCCAGCATGCGCATGGCCGTCACCATGGTTCTTTGCAATTTTGCATGGTCGACTTCGCCATCCTTCAGGTGCTGCAGCAAGTTGATCGAACCCAGATTGCAGACCGCCGTTTCGGTGTCGCTGGTATTTAGCGTGATCTCGGTGCACAGGTTCGACGAGTGCACCACCCCGACATGCTGTTGGGGGGAACGGATGTTGCAAGCGTCCTTGAAAGTGATCCAGGGATGCCCCGTTTCAAACAACATCGTCAGCATCTTGCGCCACAGATCGGCCGCCTGCACCGTTCGCGAAGGCGTGATCTCGCCGCGCGCGGCCTTCTCTTCATACGCAACGTAGGCGCGCTCAAAATCAGCGCCAAAAAGGTCGTGCAGGTCGGGTACGTTGGAAGGGGAAAATAGGGTCCAGGAGCCCTTTTCCATCACCCGGCGCATGAACAGATCCGGTATCCAGTTGGCGGTGTTCATGTCATGCGTTCGCCTGCGGTCGTCCCCGGTGTTCTTGCGCAACTCCAGGAACTCCTCTATGTCCAGATGCCATGTCTCCAGGTAGGTACAGACAGCTCCCTTGCGCTTGCCTCCCTGATTGACCGCCACCGCAGTGTCGTTGACCACCTTGAGAAAGGGAACGACTCCCTGAGACTCGCCATTGGTGCCCTTGATATGCGAGCCCAGGGCCCGGACCCTGGTCCAGTCGTTCCCAAGACCGCCGGCAAACTTGGAAAGCAAAGCGTTTTCCTTGATCGACTCGTAAATTCCGTCCAAGTCGTCGGGAACCGTGGTCAAGTAGCACGACGAGAGTTGCGAGCGCAGCGTGCCGCTATTGAAAAGTGTCGGCGTACTCGACATAAAGTCGAACGATGACAACAACTCGTAAAATTCGATCGCCCTGGCCTCACGGTCAATCTCATTGAGGGACAAGCCCATCGCGACGCGCATGAAAAAAACCTGTGGCAACTCGATGCGGGACTTTCCTATATGCAGGAAATACCGGTCATACAGGGTCTGCAAACCAAGATAGTCAAACTGAAGATCACGTTGCGCCTTGAGCGCGGCCCCCAGTCTCGGCAGGTCAAACTGCAGCAGTTTCGGATCCAGCCGTTCGGCATCAACGCCCTTGCGAATGAAATCAGGGAAATAATCGATGTAGGCCTGCGCCATCTCGGCCTGCTCCACATCCCGTCCCAGTACCTCCTTGGCGATGGTGTGGAACAGCAAGCGCGCGGTGGCGTATGTGTAGTCAGGGTCCTTTTCTATCAGCGTACGCGCTGCCAGCACCGACGCCTTGTACACCTCGTCCATCGGGACGCCGTCGTACAGGTTGCGCAGCGTTTCAGCCATGATCGGATCGGGCTTGATGTCGGCGCCCAAGCCCTCACAAGCTGCCGCAATCAGGCCCTTCAGGCGGCCCAGATCCAGCACGACGCGCTGCCCACCGTCAACCGCGTGGAGCACGGGCATCTCGGTCGCAGCCGACTCGACTTTGCGCAAACGCTCCTGCGCGCGCTTCTCCCGGTAAAGCACATAGGCACGTGCGCTTTCATGGTGGCCTCCGCGCATCAAACCCAACTCAACCTGGTCCTGCACGTCCTCAATGTGAAAGGTGCCACCGCCCGGACGCGATCGCACCAAGGCACGAATCACCGCCTGCGTCAGGCCATCGACCAATTCGCGCACGCTCGAGGACGCCGCGCCCTGCGTTCCATGCACAGCCAAAAAAGCCTTCATCATCGCCACGGCGATCTTGTTGGGTTCGAACGGCACCACCGCGCCGTTGCGCCGAATGATCTGGTATTGGCTCAGCGGGGTCGGCGTCAAGTTGTGAAGGCTGTCGGCGCTACGGGCTAGGCCCATCACCTGGCTCTGGATCACTGGTGCGGTAGCTGCAATTTGCATCATTTCCTCGTCTCTGAGAGCATCTTGTTGAATTTATTTTGGGTCCGCCAGCCAGCGTCTTCAGGGGATTGTTGAAGAGGCGCCAGAGCGGACACTGCACACTATATCTGGGGTCTGACACGAGCACAAGCCACTACCTATAGTGTACAGCCCTGATTCACGCGGCCTCGGGCTGCGATCGCTGGCGCGTGCTCGGGACAGTGGCCAGCGGCCGGGTTCGCTGCGCGAGGACATTGATGTGCAGGGAGTCAAGCGGCGCCCCTGTGGGGTCTTGTTTGTCGCGCCCGAATCCAGTACACGCAACAACTTCCAGCGCTTTTCCCCCGCAAAGCCGCATAGGGCTTTAAATCTTCCGGCGCGCAGCGGCCTTGTCGGGCAGTGCAGGCGGCGCGTTCAGGCCGAGTCCGGACCTAGCCCGGCTGCGCCGGGTCGGCAGGAAAAAATTCTTCCGGCCAGGCCAGTGCGCGTTGCAATTGGTCCCAATCGAAACCGCTACCCGGGTCCGACTTCCGACCTTTGGCGATGTGCTGGTGGCCCGCCACGTGCGCCACCGGATAGCACTGTGCTATCGCGGCGCACAGGCTCGCGGCGGTTTCGTATTGGCCGGCTTCAAAGCCGGCGTCGTCCACCCCTTCAAACTCGACACCGATCGAATCGTCATTGCAATTCTCCCGTCCCCGGTACTGTGAGATTCCGGCATGCCACGCGCGGTCATCACAACTCACAAACTGCCACAGTTCGCCACTGCGGCGAATATAGAAATGCGCCGAAACCATCGCGCCTTCAATGGTTGCGAAATAGGGGTGTGCGCGCCAATCCAGTCGGTTGGTGAACAGGCGCTGGACCTCATCGCCACCGTACTGTCCCGGCGGCAGACTGATCGCGTGCAAGACGATGAGATCGATCTTCGCGCCAGCCGGCCGCTGGCCAAAGTTAGGCGAATTCAACTTCCGTGCAAAGCGGTACCAACCGCGCTCCCACATGGGCGCCTGCGAAGTCGCACAATCGCTCCCATCAGCCTGGCTCATACTGGAACTCGACGCCGCTGCCGCCCACTGCAATGCCCCGACGTGTCACCCGACTGCGCCTCTGGCGAACAACGGTTGCCAGCCCCATCGCTGCTTCGGCTTGGCTCAAGCCATTGCCCCGCGCCGACGACGGAATGACCCTCGCGCGGCACAGTACATTTGTAAACGGCGGGCAGATCGGCGGTCATCGGTTGGCCGTCATTCTGTCAGGCATCAGGACTCCGCTTGTCCCCGGTGTTGCGCACTGCAATAAGCGCCATGCCTGCCGAGCACGGCCTCCGACTTGGCGCAATGAACGCCACAGACCTCGCAGCGGACCATTTCGATGGCCGTGGTGGCGTCCTCAGCGGCATGGCGTGCCTTGGATTTTCGCGCCAGCCGACCCGATCGCCAGATCCAAAAGCCGATGAACACCACGGCCAGAACGAGCAGCAGTTTCATGGTGAGCGCGACAGCAAGACTTCAATCACAAAGCGCGAACCAACGTAAGCCAGAAACAGCAGCATCGACCCGGCGTACAGGATCCGCACGGCGCGCCGCCCGCGCAAGCCGAAGCGGGCCCGCCCCAGCAGCAGACCGGCAAAGGTGACCCACGAGAGTATGGAAAAAATGGTCTTGTGATCCCATCGCCAGGCGGTTCCCGGGCCGTACAGCGACTCGCCAAACAACAATGCGACCACCAGCGTCGCGGTCAGGAGCGCGAAACCGAGTCGCACAAAGCGAAAGGTCAGCCGTTCAATGGTCAGCAGCGGCATTGCGCTGTCGGCCTCGGCTGCCATGCGGATCCGGTCCTCGGCGCGCCCCATAAGCCATGCGTGGACTACGGCGGCACCAAACAGCCCGTAAGAACCTATGCCCAGCGCCCAGTGCAACGGCAGCCATGCAGATGCATGGGGATGCAACAAATGGCCCGGGAACAACTGGGCCATCACCACCGCCAACGAAGCGAGTGCGCACAGGCGCCAACCCACTTGCAGTTGCGGATAGAAGCGACTCTCTACCGCATAGACCGCAGCCACCAACCAGGCGGTCATCGACAGCGCCGGCGCGAACCCGAAACGCGGCGCATCACCGCTCATGGCATCCGCCAGCAGAATGCCGTGCAAACACCAGGCGGCCAGCGCCACTCGAAACACCACCGGCCGACCCAACAGCGGCAGGGCTATGGGCACCAGGTAACCCAGCGCAGCCGCCAGGCTCAGCCCATTTGTAAGCGCGGATGCACTGGCTAGAATCATGGCTGCAGTTTAGCTTCTTGCCAGCCCCCGCCATGCGATGGCGCCCGATCCTCCACCCCCTGCCCGATACACCATGGCTTCTGCTCTCGCCGACAAACTGTCACGCCTCGTGAAGCAAATGCGCGGGCAGGCGCGCATCACCGAATCCAACGTGGCCGACATGCTGCGCGAGGTTCGCATGGCACTGCTCGAGGCCGACGTCGCGCTTGTAGTGGTGCGCGACTTCATCGCCAGAGTCAAGGACAAAGCGCTGGGGCAGGAAGTGCTGGGCTCCCTGTCACCTGGACAGGCACTGGTCAGCGTTGTGAACCGGGAGCTTGCAGCGACGATGGGGGAAGGCGTCAGCGACATCAATCTGGCGGTGCAACCGCCAGCGGTCATCCTGATGGCAGGCCTGCAAGGCTCGGGCAAAACCACCAGCACGGCCAAGCTGGCCAAGTACCTGATCGAAAAGCGCAAGAAGAAAGTGCTGACCGTGTCGGCGGACGTTTACCGGCCGGCGGCAATCGAGCAACTCAAGACAGTCACACGACAAGCCGGCGCCGAATGGTTCCCGAGTACGGCAGAGCAAAGCCCCCTTGATATCGGCTTGGCGGCGCTGGACTACGCACGCAAGCACTATTTCGACGTGCTACTGGTTGATACCGCTGGTCGCTTGGCAATTGACGAGACACTGATGCGTGAGATTCGGGAGTTGCATCAGGCGCTGGCCCCGGTCGAGACGCTGTTCGTCGTCGACGCGATGCAGGGACAGGATGCTGTCAACACGGCCATGGCCTTCAAGCAGGCATTGCCGCTGACCGGCATTATCCTGACCAAAACCGACGGCGACTCTCGAGGCGGCGCTGCCTTGTCGGTACGCCACGTCACGGGGGCACCCATCAAATTCTCGGGCACCAGCGAGAAGATCGACGGGCTGGAGGTGTTCGACGCCGAGCGCCATGCCAGCCGCATACTGGGGATGGGCGACATACTGGCACTGGTTGAGCAGGTCACTGCAGGCGTCGATATGCAGGCCGCCCAGGCACTGGCCGCCAAGGTTAAGAGTGGCGCCGTATTCGACCTCAACGATTTTCTCGGCCAAATCCAGCAAATGAAGCAGATGGGCGGTCTGGCGAGCCTGATGGACAAACTGCCGGCCGCTATGGCCGCCAACGCCGGTCACCTGGATATGAACCGGGCGGAAAAAGACATACGGCGCAAGGAGGGGATCATCCACAGCATGACGGCGCTGGAGCGGCGCAAGCCAGAGCTGATCAAGGCCACTCGCAAGCGTCGCATCGCCTCGGGCGCCGGCGTTCAGGTCCAGGAGGTCAATCGCATGCTCAAGGAGTTCGAGCAGATGCAGGACATGATGAAGAAGATGAAAGGGGGCGGAATGATGAAAATGATGAAGCGCATGGGCGCCATGAAGGGAATGCCCAAGATGCCCTTCTCCTCCTGAATGGACGAAGCGCTGTGGCGCTCGTAGTCAAGCAGCCAGTTCGCTGACCGCCACCGCGCCACGCAGGCCCCTTTGCGAGGCCTCGGTGATGGTCACTGGGACCATGTGTCCGATAAGGCGCGCCGGCCCTTTGAAGACAACCGCACGGTTGCACTCGGTACGGCCGAAAAGTTCGCTCGCGTCCTTGCGCGCGGCGCCCTCCACCAGCACCCTTTGAACCGTTCCCTGCCGGCTGGCACTGATGCGCCGCACGTTGTCGTCGATACAAGCCTGTAGCCGCTGCAAGCGCTCCAGCTTGACGGGATGAGGAGTATCGTCCTGCAACGCCGCAGCGGGCGTACCGGGGCGCGGGCTGAAGATAAAGCTGAACGAACTGTCGTAGCCAACTTCTTGGACCAGCGCCATCAGGCGCTCGAAATCGACGTCCGTCTCTCCCGGAAACCCCACAATGAAGTCGCTCGAAAGCGCCAGGTCCGGGCGAGCAGCACGCAGCTTACGCACGAGCGATTTGTATTCCATGGCGGTGTAACCGCGCTTCATCGCCATCAGGATGCGGTCCGAACCATGCTGCACCGGCAGATGCAGGTGGTTGACCAGTTGGGGAACCCTCGAGTAGACGTCGACGAGCGCTGCATTGAACTCGTTCGGGTGACTGGTCGTAAAGCGAATCCGATCGATTCCCGGTATTGCGGCCACGTACTCGATTAGCGTCGCCAAGTCCGCCCGCTCGCCGTCAGCCGCCACCGACCGGTATGCATTTACGTTTTGGCCCAGCAGCGTGACCTCCTTGACCCCCCGGTCTGCCAGGCCGGCCACCTCCACCAATACATCGTCAAAAGGCCTTGAGACTTCCTCGCCGCGGGTGTAGGGAACCACGCAGTAGCTACAGTACTTGGAGCAGCCCTCCATGATGCTGACAAAGGCTGTTGCACCCACCACCCGCGCCGGCGGGAGGTGGTCGAATTTCTCGATCTCGGGAAAACGGATGTCGACCTGAGACCGATTCTGCAACTGGCGTTGACGCAGCAGCTCGGGCAAGCGGTGCAAAGTTTGGGGACCGAAAACCACGTCGACATAGGGCGCGCGCGCAATAATCGCCGCCCCTTCCTGGCTGGCTACGCAGCCGCCGACGCCAATTTGTACGCCCCGGCTTTTCAGGTGCTTGACCCGGCCGAGATCGGAAAAAACTTTCTCCTGGGCCTTTTCGCGGACGGAGCAGGTATTGAAGAGTATGAGGTCTGCCTGCTCCGGATCCTCCGTGCGCTCGTAACCTTCGGCAGCATGCATCACGTCAACCATCTTGTCCGAGTCGTACTCGTTCATCTGGCAACCGAAGGTCTTGACGAAGACTTTCTTGCTCATGCGCCTGTGTACCTGGGTGCAAGCATTTGCGGGATAGGGGAATAGTTCCGGTGCGGATGCTGCGTGGACCAGCCATTGTATCGAACGGCGGGCCAGTATTTTGTAAGTGAGCGATAACTTTTAAGACTGGCTAAAGCATAAAGCTGAAAGTACCGGGGAAAAGATTTTGCTTTGTGTCAACCCGCGATCGGGTTGTGCCGTTATTGGGGGGCCTTCATGCATGAAGAAGGTTCTACTAAACTCCAACTCAAGGAAATTGAAAATGACCAAAGTTATCGCTGTTTTGCTCGCGACCATGTTTGCCGCCAGCGCTTTTGCCGCTGCTTCAGCTGCATCGGCTGCTAAGCCTGCTTCTGCTGCCGCCAAGCCTGCTTCTGCTGCCAAGCCTGCTTCCAAGTAAGTAGTCCGGCCGCCCACGCAATTTGCGCGGGCGGCTCCCCGTATCGACATTTGCAGAAAACGGGGTGAAAGCCGCCAATCCATTTGGCCAGTTCACATCGTCGAGTTGCCGCGACATGGACCCTGCGAGGCGCGGCTGTCTAGGAAAAAAGCGCGACGGCTGTAATGCATCGGATTGACTCCGACCCTCGTTTCAGGAACGCAGGGAAGCCAATTCCCGCGGCGGTGACTTTAGGGGCCTGCCGACGCTCTTGCGCCCGGCCAATGAGGTGCCGGTTAATCACCTGAGGCGCGTGGGCTCGACCGCTAAGATGAGGAACCGTCGGTTGTGGTCTATCTATCTGCTTGCGCCCTCGGATCACTTCACCATACATCTGTTGCCGGAACTTCGCCAGCATGTTGGGCTTGAGCCGAACTGTTGTTGGCTGCGCGTGGGTCGCGGTGCTGTGCGGCTGCGCTGCCCCCTAT
>CAISIP010000480.1 GCA_903885415.1 uncultured beta proteobacterium | reverse complement strand
TTCTGCGCGAGTTGCAGCGTGCCACCCTTGCCGGTCACACTGATCTGGTCTTCCTTGATCGCTACGTCCACGCCGGCTGGCACGGACACGGGCATTTTTCCTATACGGGACATTTTCTATTTCTCCTGAACATCGCGCGCTGTCAGGCGACGTAACAAAGCACTTCGCCGCCAACACCCGTGGCGCGCGCCTTGCGGTCGGTCATGACGCCGCTCGGTGTGGTGATGATCGCGACGCCAAGCCCGTTCTGGACCTGGGGAAGAGCGCCCGTGCCGCGATAGACGCGCAGTCCGGGGCGACTGACACGCTCGATGCGTGCGATCACCGGGCGCCCGGCGTAGTACTTCAGGGCAATTTCGAGTTCGACCTTGCCGGCCTCGGTCTTGACCGAGAAGCCGTCGATATAACCCTCGTCCTTGAGTACCTGGACGATCGCAACCTTCACCTTGGAAGAGGGCACCGACACGGTGGCCTTGGCCACCATTTGCGCATTGCGGATGCGTGTCAACAGGTCCGCGATGGGATCACTCATGCTCATGTTTATGTCTCCTAGCGCTTACCAGCTGGCCTTGACGATGCCCGGGATTTCTCCGGCAAAAGCCATTTCGCGAATTTTTGCGCGCGCCAGGCCAAACTGCTGGAACGTACCGCGCGGGCGGCCGGTGATAGCGCAACGATTGCGCTGGCGGGTGGGGTTGGCGTTGCGCGGCAGCTTTTGCAGACCAAGACGCGCAACCGCACGCTCGTCGTCGCTGCGCTTCATGTCGCCCGCAATCGACTTCAGTTCCGCGTGTTTTTTCGCGTACTTGGCAACCAGTTTGTCGCGCTTGAGCTCGCGCTCGATCAAAGCCATTTTAGCCAAGGGTCACCTCAGTTCTTGAACGGGAAACGGAAGCCCGCGAGCAGTGCCTTGCACTCTTCATCGCTCTTGGCCGTGGTTGTGATGCTGATGTTGAGTCCGCGTAAGGCATCGACCTTGTCGTATTCAATCTCAGGGAAAATGATCTGCTCTTTCACGCCGATGTTGTAGTTGCCGCGGCCGTCAAATGCGCGGCCAGAGATTCCGCGGAAGTCGCGAACACGCGGCAACGCGACGGTGACAAAGCGGTCGAGGAACTCGAACATCTGCACGCCGCGCAGCGTCACCATGCAACCGATAGCCTGGCCCTCGCGGATTTTGAAGCCGGCGATCGCCTTCTTGGACTTGGTGACGACAGGCTTTTGGCCGGCGATCTTCGTCAGATCGGCGACCGCGCTGTCCATCACCTTCTTGTCGGCCACCGCCTCGCTGACACCCATGTTCAGCGTAATCTTGGTCAGCCGAGGTACCTGCATCACGGACTTGTAGCCAAACTTGGCCATCAGTTCCGGGGCTACTTTTTCACGATAGTGCTGTTGCAGACGCGCCATTTCATGCCACCTTGATTTCTTCGCCGCTGGACTTGTAAACGCGAACGCGTTTGCCATCGGCGAGCAACTTGATTCCGACGCGGTCGGCCTTGCCAGTAGCGCCATTGAAGATCGCCACGTTCGATTGATGGATCGGCATGGTCTTGGCCACAATGCCGCCCACCGTTCCCTTGAGCGGGTTCGGCTTGGTGTGCTTCTTGACCTGGTTGATTCCGTCCACCACCAGATGGGCGTCGTCCTTGCGCATCGACACTTTGCCGCGCTTGCCCTTGTCGCGCCCGGTAAGCACGATGACCTCGTCGCCTGTGCGAATCTTGTTCATGGCCTGTCCTTACAAAACTTCTGGAGCGAGTGACACGATCTTCATGAATTTCTCGGTCCGCAATTCGCGCGTTACCGGTCCAAAGATGCGGGTGCCGATCGGCTCGAGTTTGGCGTTAAGCAGTACAGCGGCGTTGCTGTCGAACTTCACCAGCGAGCCATCGCTGCGGCGAATGCCCTTGGCGGTTCGCACCACCACTGCGCTGTAGATCTCGCCTTTTTTGACGCGGCCGCGCGGCGCTGCTTCCTTGATGCTCACCTTGATAACGTCGCCGACGCTGGCGTAACGTCGCCTGGACCCGCCGAGCACCTTGATGCACAGTACGGATTTGGCGCCGGTATTGTCGGCGACTTCCAATCGGGATTCGGTCTGGATCATGTCTATATTCCCAACTTGCACCTGATAGACCCGCCCCGGTTTTCCGGTGCATGCCACACAGATCAGTCTTGGGCCCGTCGTACTCGGCGTGAACCACTCACGCCGCATCCTTTGGGCAGAAACTTATTCGCTCGATTAAAAGCGAAGCCCTCGATTATGCACCAAGTCCGATGCGGGGTCAAGCGTCTTTAGCCCCGCATCCTTAACCCGGCAGCTCCGAATAGGCGTCGGCCAGCGCCAAGAACGCGTCCGTCCCAGGATCGCGGCCCGTTTCCTCCCGGACGATATCGCCAGCCCTAGCGCCGACGGCGTGCGCCAAGCAGGCGTCCAGGAACAGCAGCCGCGAGCGACGCGCCAGGACGTCTTCGACACAGCGCGCATATTCATGGCGCACCGCAAAGCGAACCATTGCTTCGCTCAGTCCCGGCGTGAGCCAGTTGCTGGCGCCGGGGAGGGCCATCACCAAGGCCTGCTCGCCTCCGTAGCTGTGCAAGCCGGGCGCATCGGCCATCGACGGCCGAGGTTGCTCGTTCGAACCCGCGCCCACAAGAGAAATGTGGGCAGTTACTCCCTTTTCCCGACTTGGCAGCAGTGCCTTGGCAAAACACTGCTCAAGAACGTCTTCGGCCATCGCCCGGTAGGTCGTCCACTTGCCGCCCGTCACACTCACCAGACCACTGCGGCTGACGAGCACCCGGTGCTCGCGGCTCAGGCCCTTGGTGGTGTCGCCATCGTCGTGATGGGGCTTGACCAGCGGGCGCAGCCCGACCCAGACGCTGCGCACATCCGAGCGCTGCGGGGCGCGCTCAAGGTAGCGGGCCGCCTCGCCCAGGATGAAGTCGACCTCTTCGCGCGTTGCCCGCGGCTCGCGCACCAGGTCGTTGCGCGGGGTATCGGTGGTACCCAGGATCAACTTGCCCAGCCAAGGCACCGCAAACAGCACCCTGCCGTCGGCCGTCCTGGGCACCATCAGGGCGGCTGCGCCGGGCAGAAACCTGCGGTCAACGACCAGATGCACGCCCTGGCTGGGCACCACCAGACGCTGGGTCGGTGCGCGGCCATCGCCGGGGTTGGCTTCGCCGTCGCGCTGGCGTAAGGCGTCAACCCACACGCCGGTCGCGTTGACGACGCAGCGCGCGCGTATGCGCAGCACGGCACCGGTTTCCATGTCTTCACAACGCAGTCCGCTGACCCGGCCCCGCTCAAACAGCAGATCGCGGGCGCAGCAGTAATTCACCAGCAAGGCGCCCTGCAAGGCAGCGCTTCGCGCCAACGCCAGCGCCAGGCGCGCGTCGTCAAACTGACCGTCCCAGTATTTCACCCCCCCGAGCAAACCCCGGCGCTGCGCGTTGGGCAGCAGGCCCAGGGTTTCCCGGGGCCCCAGGAATTCGGTTTTGCCGAGCCCAGCGCGGCCGGCCAGCAGGTCGTACGCCGCCAAGCCAAGGCCGTAAAACGGCATTTCCCACCAGCGGTACGACGGCATCACAAAGGCCAGCGGTTGCGCCAGATGGGGTGCGTTGTGCAGCAGCAGCGTGCGTTCATGCAGCGCCTCGCGCACCAGGCCAATGTTGCCCTGCGCCAAATACCGTACGCCGCCGTGCACCAGTTTGGTGGCTCGCGAGGAAGTTCCCTTGGCGAAGTCGTGTGACTCGACCAGCACCACCGAGAAGCCCCGAGCGGCAGCGTCGAGTGCAATACCCAGACCGGTCGCACCGCCGCCCACGACGGCCAGATCGTAGTGGTGCGGCTGCGCCAGGCGCCCGACCAGTTCCGACCGCTGCGTGGGCAGGGCGGCAGCCTGCGCGGCAGCGATCAATGGACGGCCCAGTCCCGGGAGCGCTGCACCGCCTGGCGCCAGCGTGCCAGCTTGGCCTCGCGTTGCGCGGCCCCGATCGCCGGTTCGAAGCGCCGGTCGATCGCCCACTGCGACCCGATTTCATCCACCCCGGACCAAAACCCGGTCGCCAGACCCGCGAGATAGGCCGCACCCAGCGCGGTCGTCTCGGTAATCCGCGGTCGGACGACCGGAACCCCCAGAAAATCGGCCTGCATCTGCATCAGCAAGTCGTTGCGGCAAGCGCCACCGTCTACCCGCAGTTCGCGCAGTGCCATGCCGCAGTCCAGCGCCATGGCGCCGAAAACATCGGCACTTTGCAGCGCGATCGATTCAAGCGCCGCGCGCGCAATGTGCGCGGCGCCAGTGCCCCTCGTGATGCCCACCAGCGCGCCGCGCGCATAGCTGTCCCAGTCGGGTGCGCCCAAACCGGCAAAGGCCGGCACCAGATAGACGTCCTGCGTGTCGGGGACCGACTCGGCCAGCGCCTGCACCTGATCGGCCGACCGGATGATTCCCAGGCCGTCACGCAGCCACTGCACGGCCGCGCCGGCCACGAACACCGAACCCTCGAGCGCGTAGCAAGCCATGGCCGGGCGCAGCCCAGGCCCCGGTCCGACCCATGCCAGCGTGGACAACAACCGGTGCTGACTGGTGACGGCGCTGGCGCCGGTGTTCATCAGCATGAAGCACCCTGTGCCATAGGTGTTCTTCGCCATACCGGGAGAAAAACAGGCCTGCCCGAATGTGGCAGCCTGCTGGTCACCGGCGATGCCGGCGATGCGCAGCGCCTTGCCGAACAGGCCCGGATCGGTCAGGCCAAAGTCCCCGCTCGACGGCAACACCTGCGGCAGCACCACCTCCGGAATATCGAACATGGCCAGCAACTGCGTGTCCCACTGCAGCGTATGGATGTTGAACAACATCGTCCGCGCGGCGTTGCTGGCGTCGCTGACGTGGCGCTGTCCCCCAGTGAGCTTCCAGACCAGCCAGCTGTCGATGGTGCCAAAGGCCAACTCGCCGCGGCGCGCCCGCGCCCGCGCGCCTGGCACATGGTCGAGCAGCCATTGCAGCTTGGTCGCCGAAAAATAGGCGTCCAGCACCAGGCCGGTCTTGGCCTGGATCAGCGCTGCCTGCCCCTGTTCGCGCAGCGCGTCGCAACGCCCGGCCGTTCGCCGGTCCTGCCAGACGATGGCGTTGGCCACCGGTTCGCCCGTCTTGCGGTCCCATAGCACGGCTGTTTCGCGCTGATTCGTGATGGCCACCGCGTCGATCTGATGGCCCCGCACGCCGGCGCCCGCAAGCACATCGACCGCCACCGCCAACTGCGAACGCCATATCGCGTTGGCGTCGTGTTCGACCCAACCGGGCCGGGGAAAGATCTGACCGAACTCCTGCTGCGCCATCGCCGCCACCTGGCCGGCGCGGTCAAACAAGATGGCGCGTGAGCTGGTAGTGCCCTGGTCGAGCGCGAGTATGTACTGCATAGAATGATTATGGCCACGCCGCGGTGTCGCATGGGCAGAAATTGCTGCAAGAAATCACGACGACAATGCGTGGCGCCATCAGGATCAGGATCGGCCGCGCGCGGCGCGGCCTGAACAGTCGGGGAAACACCATGGACGAGCAGGGCATCGCATTCATCGGCGGCGGCAATATGGCCGGCGCGATCATCACCGGGATGCTCGCCCAGGGCTACCCCGCCGGGCAGCTGCAGGTGGTCGAGCCACTGGCCGAGACGCGCGCCCGACTGCAAAGCCAGTTTGGCATCGTCGCGCAAGCGCAAGCGGGGCCGCTGCTGCGCGAAGCGGGTGTGGTTGTCTGGGCCGTCAAGCCACAAAGCTTTCGCGACGCGGCGCGCCAGGCCGGGCCCCATACCGGCGCCGCGCTGCACTTGAGCGTGGCGGCCGGAATACCCAGCGCCAGCATCGCCCGCTGGCTTGGCACGCAGCGGGTGGTGCGGGCGATGCCCAACACGCCGGCGCTGATTGGTCGGGGAATCACCGCCTTCTACGCGCGGGCTGCTGTCAGCGCGAGCGACCGTCAGCGCGTCGAGCAGGTCATCCGAAGCACCGGCGACTGGCTGTGGGTCGACGCCGAAGACCAGCTTGACGCGGTGACCGCCCTGTCGGGTTCGGGGCCGGCCTATGTTTACTATTTCATCGAAGCCATGACCTCGGCCGGCGCCGAAATGGGGCTGACCAGCGCGCAGGCCCGTCAGCTTGCCGTCGCCACCTTCATTGGCGCTGCCGAACTCGCGCGCGCCAGCGACGAGCCGGTCGAAGTGCTGCGCGAGCGCGTGACGTCCAAGGGGGGAACCACCTTTGCAGCGATCAGCGCGTTGGAAGAGGATGGCGTCAAGCCGCGTTTCAAGCGCGCGCTGCAGGCAGCGCAACTGCGCGCCCAGGAGCTGGGCCGCGAATTCGGCGCCGACTGAGCGCGCGACGCGCCTTCAGGGCCAGGTTGACGCGACGATGCCGGCAAATAGCGTAAAGCCCAGCCAGTGGTTGCGCCTGAAAGCCTGGAAGCACCCCTCGCGCGAACGCTCACGGATTAGGTGGAGGTGCCAGCCAGCCTGCGCCGCGGCGGCCATCACGGCCGCCAGAAAATAGACCGACTGCAGCCGGCTGGTCAGCAGGTAGTTCCAGCTTCCCAGAAAAGCGGCGTAGCACAGCAGCACCGCGGCGATATCGAAACGCCCGAGTGTGATGGCCGAGGTCCTGATGCCGATCTTCAGGTCGTCGTCACGGTCTACCATCGCGTATTCGGTGTCGTAGGCCAGCACCCAGAACAGGTTGCCCAGCATCAGCAACCAGCCCAGCGGCGGCACGCTGGAGCGCATCGACTCCAGCGTCAGTGGGCCCGGCGCCTGTACGGCAGAAAAAGCCATCGGGATGCCGAAGCTGAAAGCCACGCCCAGCACCGCCTGCGGCATGGCGAAGAAGCGCTTCGAGTAGGGATAGGCGACGGCGACGGCCAGCGCCACAAAGGACCAGGCGATGGTCGCCGCGTTGGTGCTCAGCACCAGCCCAAAGGCGGCCAGCGCCAGCGCTGCCCCGAGCGCCAGCGCCTCCTTCACCGACACCGCGCCGCGGGTGACAGGCCGTTGCGCCGTGCGCTTGACATGGCGGTCGAAATCGCGGTCGGCCACATCGTTGAGGCAGCATCCAGCACTGCGCATCAAGAAGGTCCCCAGCGTGAAAACCAGCAACAACTGCCAGCCCGGAAACCCCCCGGCGGCGACCCACAACGCGCTCAGCGTAGGCCACAGCAACAGCAGCCAGCCGGCCGGCCGGTCCCAGCGGATCAATTGCAGGTAGAGGCCGGGCTTGCCGCGTTGCATCGCTAGGACAGGCGTTTGACACCCGGCAGTTCGCAGGCATAGATCGCGTTGCGCAGCGCCGCAATCGCCTCGTAGCGCGTGAAGCTGCGCCGCCATGCCAGCACCACCCGTCGGGTTGGCGGCGGGCCGCCGGCCTCGTCGGTAATCGGCAGGTAGCGAACGAACGGGTCTTCGCCCCTGCGCTTGGCGGCGCGCGGCTCCAGGCAGCCTTTTGGAACGCCCAGGCGTGGCACCAAGGTCACGCCCATGCCGGCGGCGACCATGTGCTTGATCGTCTCGAGCGACGAGCCCTCAAAGCTCTTGCGGATGCCCTCGGCGTTGCTGGAAAAGCGCGCAAATTCCGGGCAGACCTCGAGCACATGGTCGCGAAAGCAGTGGCCGGTACCCAGCAGCAGCATGGTCTCGGACTTGAGCTGCTCGGCCGTCAGCGTAGCGTGCTGCGCCAGCGCGTGGCTGCTCGGAACCGCCGCCACAAAGGGCTCGTCGTACAGGGGCGCCATCGCCAGCCCGGCGTCCGGAAAAGGCTCGGCGAGTATGGCGCAGTCGATCTCCCCGGTACGCAGCATTTCAAGCAGCTTGACGGTGAAATTTTCCTGCAGCATCAGCGGCATCTGCGGCGTCCTGAGGATCACGTTCTTGACCAGTTCGGGCAGCAGATAGGGAGCGATGGTGTAGATCACGCCCAGGCGCAACGCGCCGGCCAGCGGATCCTTACCGCGCCTGGCGATTTCGCGGATGTTGGCCGCCTGTTCGAGCACCGACTGCGCCTGGCGCACCACCTCCTGGCCCAGCGGCGTGACGGTGACCTCGTTGGCGCTACGCTCAAACAGCTTGAGCTCGAGCTCCTCCTCAAGCTTCTTGACCGCGACCGACAGCGTCGGTTGCGAAACATGGCAGGCCTCGGCGGCCTTGCCAAAATGGCGCTCGCGCGCGACGGCGACGATGTACTTCAGTTCAGTCAGGGTCATGGCACTATTGTCCTATCTGCAGGGCTTGGCTGCGCCAACGGTTCTTCAGGCCTTGAGGTACTCGGCCTTGCCGCCGAGCCAGCGCGCCACATGCTGGCGCGCGAGTTCCGGTTGCTGATCGAGCATCGCCGGTGCCACCGAGCGGGCCCAGTCCAGCAGCGTGGCGTCGACCGTCAGGTCGGCAAAGCGCAGCAGCGCGGCGCCCGACTGGCGCGCGCCGAGAAACTCGCCGGGGCCACGAATGTCCAGGTCGCGCCGTGCAATTTCGAAACCGTCATGCGTCTCGACCATGGCTTTGAGCCTGGCGCGCGCGGTTTCCCCCAGGCGCGCAGCGTCGCCGGTCGAATACAGCAAGACGCAGGCCGAAGCCGCGGCACCGCGGCCGACCCGCCCGCGCAGCTGGTGCAGCTGCGACAGCCCAAAGCGCTCGGCGTGCTCAATCACCATCAGCGAGGCATTGGGAACGTCGACGCCGACCTCTATCACCGTCGTGCTGACCAGCACGCCCATACGCCCGGCAACAAATTCGGCCATGCAGGCCTTCTTCTCGGCCACCGGCATGCGCGAATGCAGCAGGCCGAGCACCACCCCGGGCAGCGCTGCGCCGAGCGCGGCATGGGTCTCGGTGGCGTTAGCAAGGTCCAGCGCCTCGCTCTCCTCAATCAACGGGCAGACCCAGTAGACCTGACGCCCCTGCGCCAGCTGCGCGCCGACGCGCGCGATCACTTCGTCGCGGCGCGCTTCCTGGACCAGCTTGGTGACAATCGCGGTCCGTCCTGGCGGCAGTTCGTCGATGGTCGAGACCTCCAGATCGGCGTAATAGCTCATCGCCAGCGTGCGCGGTATCGGCGTCGCGGTCATCATCAGAAGATGCGGTTCGCTATGCGGTCCCGGCGTCCCCGCCGCTGGCAGGGGGCTGGCGCCATTCGCCGCGTCCATCAGCGTCGGCGCCATCTTGTCGCGCAGCGCCAGCCGCTGCGCGACGCCAAAACGGTGCTGCTCGTCGATGATGGCCAGCGCCAGCTGCTTGAATCCGACTTTGTCCTGAATGATGGCGTGCGTTCCTACGACCAGCGCCGCCTCGCCGGAGGCGATCAGCGCCAGCATCGCGCGGCGCTCCTTGGCCTTCTGGCTTCCCGTCAGCCAGGCGGTGGTCACGCCCAGCGGTTCCAGCCAGCCGATCAGCTTGCGGAAATGCTGCTCGGCAAGGATTTCGGTCGGCGCCATCAGCGCGCACTGCCAGCCCGCGTCGATGCAGGCCGCCGCAGCGAGCGCAGCGACGACGGTCTTGCCGGAGCCGACGTCGCCTTGCAGCAGCCGGTGCATCGGCGCTTCGCGCGCCAGGTCGACGGCAATTTCGGCGCAGACCCTGCGCTGCGCGCCGGTCAGCGCGAAAGGCAGCGCCGCCAGCAGTTGCTGCTGCAGTCCGCCGGCCTTGGCGCGCAGCGCGGGCGCGCGCAGGCCCTCGCGGGCGCGGCGCGACTGCAGCTGCGACAACTGCTGCGCCAGCAACTCCTCGGCCTTGAGCCGCTGCCAGGCCGGATGGCTTCGGTCCTCCAGCGTGGCCAGCGCCACCTGCGGCGCCGG
>CAISIP010000479.1 GCA_903885415.1 uncultured beta proteobacterium | reverse complement strand
TTCAGTTTTGGGCGTGTCAACGCAGCGGCGCGGCGCTTTGCCAGCAGGTTGGAGTCCTTGAATGTCGGCGAGGGGGACAAGGTCGCACTGATCGCGGAGAACAGTGCCGCTTTCTTAGTGGCTTGGTTTGGCATCAGTTATCGCGGTGCAGTCGTCGTGGCATTGAATAATCAGTTGGTCGCAGATGGGCTTCGTTATGCGATCGATCAGTGTGACGCCAAGGTGTTGGTTGTAGACCGTCATTGGATCGAAGAACGCCTTCAGCACCTGGATGCCCGACAGGCGTACATGCCCCGAATTGCGATGGCATCGGATGCGGAATTTTTCGCAGAACTCGATACCTTCCAGCAAGCTCAGCCAGTCTTGGTTAAAGCGAGCGAACCCTGCAGTATCTTGTACACGTCAGGCACCACGGGCCTCCCAAAGGGTGTCCTCAATTGCCATGAGGCTTACTTAGCATGCGGCAGAGCGACAGTCCAGGCTCTTCAGTTAAGTGCCACTGATCGCATCATGGTGTTCTTGCCACTTTTTCATGTTAATCCGCAGATGTACGCTGTCATGTCTTCGCTGGTGACTGGCGCGACACTTATTTTATTCAAGCGATTTTCGGCAACGACTTTCTTTGAAGACGCGATACGTTACGGCGCAACAGGTTGCACCTTTGTCGGAACGGTCTTGTCCATCTTGGTGGCACGCCATACTCAGGAAAGGCGTGACCATGGTTTACGTTTTTGCTTTGGTGGGGGCGCACCACGCGATGTCTGGCAGGCAGTGGAGTCGCGTTACGGCATCAAGGTCCACGAAGCCTACGGCATGACCGAGATCGGTGGATGGAGCTCTGCCAACAGTGTGGACGATTCACGGTTTGGGTCCTGTGGCCGGGTACGCCCGGACTTGGACATACGAATCGTCGGTGCCGATGAGAAAGAAGTACCGCCGGGCCAGCAGGGTGAAATTGTGGTTCGGCCACGTTCTCCCGATGTCATCTTGCTCGGTTATTACAACAAACCTGAGCAGATGCTGGAGAGTTGCCGCAACCTTTGGTTTCATACCGGCGACTTGGGTAGTTTCGACTCAGACGGCTATCTTTTCTATCGCGGGCGCTTGAAGGAGTTGATTCGCCGTAGCGGCGAGATGATCTCGCCAGTGGAAATTGAGACTTGTCTGCGAAGAATGCCCCATGTGCGCGATTGCGCGGTAGTGGCCGTGGCAGACGCCGTTGTCGGCGATGAAATCAAGGCTGTACTGGTGTGTGACTCCCCTGTAGAACCATCCGACGTACGAGCGTTCTTAAAGCCCTTTTTGCCAGCGTTCATGCTTCCGCGGTATGTAGAATTTTTGTCAGTCATTCCGAAGACTGAAACTGAAAAAATTCAGCGAAACAAGCTGCAGTACATCAATGAAAAGGTGCATGACTTGGTTGGTGGATTGAAGTAGCTCACTTTTATTTTTTGTTCGGCGATGGCATTTAAAGCATCGCGAATTTATTTAGATCTGTTTGCACTAGGAGACGGTAAATTGAAAACCAAAATTGGCATCGTTGGACTCGGGAAAATTGGTCGTGCAGTGGGTGAAAGTCTGCTTCAGGAAGGGCATGAAGTTCATGTCGTGAGCCGTCCCAGTACCCTCGATTTTGAAAAAATGGGAGGGCAACTTCACGCTAATGCATCGCAGGTGGCTCAGGCTTGCGAATTGCTCATCACATGCTTGCCAGACGAGCAGTCCATGCACGAAGCCTACGAGGGCGCGGGCGGCATCATTGCCGGTTGCCACGATAAGCTGACAATTGTTGAGCTGGGTACCTTCTCTGCTGGGTTGAAGAAAAAGTTGGCAGACAAATGCGCTTCCAAGATGAGCACCATGCTTGATTGCCCGATAAGCGGAACCCCCTCCATGGTGGCTGCCAAGAACGGCATTCTGTTCATCAGTGGTGACAAGACCGTGGCTGAAAGTATTCAAGATATTTTCAACGTGTTTTCACCGAAGAATTTTTATGTCG
>CAISIP010000478.1 GCA_903885415.1 uncultured beta proteobacterium | reverse complement strand
CCACCCAACAGCGCGGCATGGGGAGCCGGCCAGCGCAGGCATAGCCAGGCTGAGCGGCGCCAGGCCATGCCGACCAGCGCGCCGGCCAGCCACGCGAACATGCTGACATGCAGGCCTGAAATGCTCATCAGGTGCGCCACGCCGGTGGCCCGAAACAGGTCCCAATCCGCCCGCTCGATGGCGTTCTGGTCACCAACCACCAGCGCGGCAATCAGTCCGGCGGTCTGGCGCTCGGCGACGCGATCGAATATCCGATCGCGCACCCCCTGGCGCGCCAGTTCCACCGGACGACGGCCGGTCTGGCCCAGCGGCTGGGCGGCAGCATCCTGGCTGCCCGAGCGTACATAGCCGGTCGCCTGCAAGCCCTGCTCCCACAGCCAAAGCTCGTAATCGAACCCATGCGGGTTGCGGTTGCCGTGCGGCGCGCGCAGGCGCACCGTCATCTGCCAGCGTTCTCCGGCGCGCAGTGGCTGCGGCGGGCGCTTCAACTCGGCGAAGTCGTCTGCAGCGCCCAGCGGCGGCGCGGTCGCGCTGCCTGGGTACCAGCCCAGGTAGATCAGCGCCGGCAGTGGCACGGCCTGACCGTCAACCGCGGTACGCGCGTCTTCCACCTGCAGCCGGAAGCGTGTTCCCGCCTGTCCCGACTGCGGCATCGCGTCAACAATGCCGCTCACCCGAAGATCCCGGCCTTCAAGTTCGACCGCGAGTCCATGGCTGTGGAACACCGACGCACGCCAGCCGGTCTGGCCAAAGCCGACGACGGCACAGGCCAGCAGCAACGCCAACGGTCGCCAGCGCAGCGCCCGCCGGCTGCGCCAAGTCAGCACCAGCGCGACCATGGCCCCCAGAAGCAGCGCGAGGTAGACACGCCCGTCGAATAGCCGCTCCTGCGCCAATTGGACCGCACTGCCGGCGACAAAGGCCAGCAGCGCCGACGCGATGGGCCGGGCGGCGCTGCGGGGGGGCGCGCTGTGCATCGGCCCATGCTATCGACCGTCGTCGATAGCGCCTTGCCGCCGGGCAGGCGGCGCCACCTAGAACGCTGAAGACCGGGCCGTCCTGGCCATGCCCGCGTACGCTACCGGCGCATTAGAGCGTGAAGGTGAATGCGTCTATCAGCGCGCCGGGGGTGCGCGAGCCGCCGAGCGCACGCTGAAAATAGGTGTCCACCGCTGGCTGAATCTGCGCGCAGGTGCTCAGCGCGATCAGCTTGCTGCCCAGCGCGCTGTAAAGGCTTTCGTCCCAGCGCAGGTCATTGATCGGGCCGACGATTTCGCCGCCTTGCACCCAGAAGCAGGCGTAGCGTGTCATACCGGTCACCCGCGCGCAAACCGGGTCGCTCCAGTTCAGGTAATGCAGGTTCGACAGGTAAAGCCCGGTCCCGAGTTCCTTCAGCACGTCGGCTGGCGCCAGCGTACCGGTCGCCACGTCGACCGCGCGCGGGCTCTCACCCTCGGTCGCGCCGTTGGCCAGCAGACCGTATTCCTTGGCGCTGCGCGCGCTCACCAACAGGTTCGCCAGTTCACCGTCCTGGATCAGCGGCAGCCGCAGCGCCGACACTTCGCCCTGGCTGTTGAAGCGCGGACTCAAACCCATGGAAAAATTTTGCGCGATGCACAGCTGTGACGAGAGCCTTTCCTCCTTTTCCGCCAGCTTCTTGAAGGGGCTGCGGCCCTGCTTCCAGGCCGCAGCCGACAACGCACCCCATCCCAGCATGCCGATCAAATCGGCAAAAGCGGTGGGCGCGAGGTAGCTGCGGTACGCACCCGGCTTAAGCGCTTGCGTCGGCCTGGCCAGCAGCGGCAGCAGCGCCTTGCTGCGCTCAAGGTTCACGGCCCATTGGGCATCGTCCCAGTGCGAGCCGGCGTAGTTGCCCTTGACCGCCTGCGGGCCGTTGTAGATCGAGTAGTCCAGGAAGAAGTTTTCGGTGGAAAACCAGTGGTTCTGCCCCTTGGAATTGCGGTTCGCACGGATCACCACGCCGCCTGCGTAGAGTCCGGCCAGATCGCAACCCTCGGCCGGACCGACGACCGCCGCGACCACCTCCTCGGCGGCGAGCACCTTGCCGATGAATGCTTCGTCGCTGCTGCCGTTGTCGTGCATCGCCACCTGGTTCGGGTCATCCGGCAGCATGGCAATCTCGGCGCGGCAACGCGCGAGCAGCGCGTGCAGCGCGGCACGGTCGCTGTCTAGGCGGCCGCTGAGGGTTCGCGCCTGATCGACCGTACGACCCTGGCTTTGCAAACGCAATGAAATACCGATCTGTTCCACATCGGTGTTCTGCCGGACCCGGTTGCGGTTGAAGCGCACGAACAGCGTTTCTTCGGCTTCCAGATTGACCGTCGCTTCTTCGCCGTCGCGCAGCTGCGCCAGCAGGTCGCTGCACAGCGCGTCGAAGTGCGTGCGCAGGCGTTCCGAAAAAGAATGGCTGCTCACGACTGCCCCCCGAAAACCTCGACGCCGCGAAACAGGCACGGCGGCGAGGCGTGGCCCACCCGGATGACCTGGCTCGGCTCGCCCTTGCCGCAAAAAGCGGTTCCATGCGTGCTGTCATCGCTCCCGACGCCCGCCAGGCGGTTCCAGAAGTCAACGGTGACGCCGCGGTAATTCGGGTTGCGGACGACGCGGCCCAGCCGCCCGTCCTCGATCAGGCGGCCGTGCTCGCAGCCAAACTGGAACTTGTTGCGATAGTCATCAATCGACCAGGAGCGGTTGGTCGTCATCAACACGCCGCGCCCGACCCGGCCTATCAGTGCGTCGAGCGAGTCCACGCCGGGCTCCAGGTTGATGTTCGCCATGCGGTCGATCGGCGCCCGGTTCCAGGAGGAAGATCGAAAGTTGGCAACCCCCGCCAGACCGGAGCGCCGCTGCGACTCGAGCGCGCCCAGGCCGCGTTTGAGCACGCCGGCTTCAATCAGCATCTGCTTGTCAGCGCGGTAGCCAGCGTCGTCAAAGGCGTAACTCGCAAACTGGCCTTCACGCGTCGGGTCGAAAGACACATTCATCAGTTCGGATCCGTAGCGCAGGCTGCCGAAATCGGCCGGTTGCACAAAGCTCCATCCCGCGTAATTGCGCTCGTCGCCCAGGATGCGGTCGAGTTCGAGCGGATGGCCGATTGACTCGTGTATCTGCAGCATCATCTGGTCGGGCATCAGCAGCAGATCCATCGTGCCACTGGGGCAATTCTCCGCGTCCAGCAGATCCAGCGATTCGCGCGCGACGCGCCCGGCCTGCTCGCCAAGATGGGTGCGGTCAAACACTTCGCCGCCGAATTGTCCGGTGCGCGACCAGGTACGGGTCTGCGACTGCAGCCCATGGGCTGCGGTGGCGGCCAGCGCCACATCCGCCATCTGGAATTCCTGCTGCGTCTCGGAACCGTTGGAGGAAAAATAGTCGACCCGGGTCTGGATGATCATGGCGCGGGCGCTGCGATTGACCACCCGTGGCGAGAGTTGCATCGCCTTGGAGGCGGCCAACAGGCAATCGGTGATCTCGTCCAGGCCAGTCTGGTCCAGGTCGCGCTGGCGCGGGCTGACGAATTTTCCGCTGGCCTGCGGCCGCTGCGTGTCGTCGAAAGCGTGAACCTTGTGCGCGCTGGTGGCGCGGGTGCTCGCGATCGCGCGCTCGAACGCGCGCCGCAGCCCGGCTGCGCTGAGATCCGCGGTGGCAGCATAGCCAAAATGGCCATCGACCAGCACCTCGCACATCGCGCCCTCTTCCAGCGAACTGGCGTTCGTCTCAGGTCGGTCGTTGCGCACCGCCCGGTGCGCCGTGGTCTCCCATGAGTGGCGCACGCCGGCCCACGGCACCGATCGGGTCGCATGCTGCAGGGCGGCTTCAAAGTCGATGCGTTGGCGGCTCATGGTGGACACTCGGGTTGCGCCCGCAGTCCCGATCAGGCTGCGATAGCGATGGCGGCAAGCGCCGCGTCAGGCCGGCGGCCCGGGATAGGGCATGGCGATCAGGATGCTAGCGCTGTGCGGGCTTCGGTTGATCAACTGGCGTTTTTCACCCGGCGCAATGCAAGCCGAGTCATGGCGCCTGAGCAGGGCTTCACTGCGCACGCCGGCGAGTTCCGAAACCAGCGCGACCTCGCCCTCAAGCACCACATAGTGCTTTTCCAGCGGCGATGCGTCCAGGCTGGTGTGGCCACCGGGTGCGATCTGCGAGACACCCATCCACAGCGCCTGCGAGGGGCCCGCCTCGTGTCCTTGCAGTCGCAGGCAGCGCATGTCGAAATGGTTGGGCGCCACATAGGTGGGTGCCTGCTCAAAGCGTGTCAGGTGCATGGGGTCGTCCGGTTCAGGGCTGCAGCACGATGCGGCTCTTGGAGCCGGAAAAAACGCTGCGGTAGGCGTCGAGGGCCCGGTCCAGCGAAAAGGTGTTGTGCGGCAAGACCGCAAAGGGTTGCAGGCTGGCGTCTTCGAAGCCGGGCCGCAGTTCGTCGAGCAGTTCACAGGACCGAACGCAGCCCAAGGCCATCGTATCCACACCGACGAAGTTATGCATGCCACGGTAAAAACGAAACAGGTCCAGCTCCACCGTCTGTCCCTTGGTGGCGATGATAAAAATCTGCGTCGCGCCTTTGGCCATCACAGCGTGTCCGGCCTCCCAGTAAGCCTTGTCCACCGTGTTGAAGACCAGGTCCGCCCCGCGCCCGTTCGTCAACGCCATGACGCCCGCCGTCGCTGCACCGTCAGTGGAATCGACCACCTCGACCGGCTTGCTGGCGAAGCCATCGAATTGGGCCTGCCGCTGCACGGCGATCACCCGGGCGCCTGCGCGCGCCGCGAGTTGCACCGCAGCCTGACCGACCTTGCCATTGGCGCCCAGTACCACCACCGTCTGACCGGGATGCACGCCGCCGGCACGCGCAAACCCTTCGCAGGCGGTGACGAAGGGAACCCCGACCGCGCCCGCTTCTGCAAAGCCCAGCCCCACCGGGCATGGCCTGACCGCGGCCAGCGGCAACACCATCCAGACCGCGTGGCTGCCATTGCGGGTGATCCCGGTGTCGCCGCCCGAGCCCCAGACGCGCATGCCGACCCTGTCCGGCGGACCGGCCGCGACCTCTCCGGCAAAATCGCGCCCCGGGGTGCGGGGAAATACGGCATGGGGCATAAAGCCCAGCGCCGCCTTGACGTCGCTCGGATTGACCGCGGCGGCGCGCACCCGCACGACCACCTCGTCGGGACCGGGCCGCGGCATGGCCTGGTCGTTGCATTGCAGCGCCAAGGTCTCGATGCTGGTCGCCTTTGCCGGCAGCCACAGGCATTGCGGATCGCCGATTGCCATCTTTCAGCCCCGCTTCAGATTGAGCATCTCGCGCGCCTGATCGACCGACGCGAGACGTCCGCCGAGCTGGCGCAGCAGCTCGGCCGCCTTGGCGACGAGTTCGGCGTTGCCCTTGGCCAGAACGCCTTTTTCCAGATAAATATTGTCCTCAAGACCGACACGAACATGGCCGCCAAACAGCCAGCTCTGCGCGACGATCGGGAACTCGGCGCGCCCAATTCCGAAGGCCGCCCAGATGGCGCCGGCAGGCAGCAGGTTGCGCGCGTACAGGAGCGTCTCGGGCGTCGCTGCGAAGCCATATTTCACACCCAGAACGAAGGTCCACATGCCCGGGCCGTCCAGCGTGCCGTCCTGGATCAAATCGCGCGCCAGGTGCAGATCGCCGCTGTCGAATATTTCGAGTTCGGGCTTGACGCCGCTGGCACGCATGACAGCCGCCATCCGCCGCACATTGCGCGGCGTGTTGATGACCACGTCAGGGCCACTGTTCATGGTGTTGAGGTCCAGTGAGCAGATGTCCGGACGGATCAGCGCGATGTGCTCGACCCGCTTTTCCGGCGGCAACAGCGTGGTTCCGGCGGCGTAGATTTTCGGATCGTCTTCGCTGGGAACGTAGCGTCCCCCGGGGCCGGTCGTGAGGTTGATGACCAGCGAGCGGTGGCGCCTGCGGATACGGTCCACCACGTCGCGGTAGTGGTCGACGTCCAT
>CAISIP010000477.1 GCA_903885415.1 uncultured beta proteobacterium | reverse complement strand
GTGCGGCTGACCGACACCTTGCCCAGGCTCGACGTGCTGTTCAATTGCGCCGGTGTCGTGCACAACGGCAGCATCCTGCAAGCGACCGATGCGGACTGGGAGGCTGCCTTCTCGCTCAACGTGCGCGCCCAGTACTGGATGAGTCAGGCGGTTCTGCCAAAAATGCTCGCCGCCGGTGGCGGCAGCATCATCAATATGGCCAGCGTTTGCGGCAGTCTCAAGGGCCTGCCCAACCGTTTTATTTATGGCGCCAGCAAGGCGGCGGTGGTCGGCCTGACCAAAGGCGTTGCGGCGGACTTTGTAGGCCAGGGCATCCGCTGCAACGCGATCGCGCCGGGCACCGTCGACACGCCGTCGCTGCACGAGCGCATCAACAGCTATCCCGACCCGGTGCAGGCGCGCAAGGACTTCGTCGCGCGCCAGCCAATGGGGCGCCTGGCGCAGGCCGACGAGATTGCGCCTATCGTGGTCTATCTTGCCAGTGACGAGTCGGTCTTTGCCAGTGGCCAAGTGTTTTCCATCGACGGTGGAATGACCATCTGAAGCAAAGTCTAGAATGCGCGCGTCTACCAGCTTCCGCTCGGATCGCTGGGCTTCCCGTGATACCCAACTAACCGAAAGGCAAAAATGAAACTCGTTCGTTACGGCAACCCCGGCAAGGAAAAGCCCGGACTGATCGATGCCGAAGGCAAACTGCGCGATCTGAGCGCCGTCGTCAAAGACATCGGACCGGAGCAACTCAGTGACACCGCGTTGGCCAAACTGCGCAAACTGAGGACCGACAAGCTGCCACTGGTGCGCGGAACCCCGCGCATGGGCTGCCCGGTGAGCGGTATTGGAAAATTTGTTGCCATCGGCCTGAACTATTCCGACCACGCCGCCGAGACCGGCATGGCGATCCCCAAGGAGCCGATCGTCTTCATGAAGGCCATCAGTTGCATCCAGGGCCCTAACGATCCGGTGATGCTGCCCAAGGGTTCGGTCAAGTCCGACTGGGAGGTCGAACTCGGCATCGTGATCGGCACCCGCGCGCGCTATGTGTCGCAAAAGTCCGCGCTCGACTTTGTCGCTGGTTATTGCACTGTCAACGACGTCAGCGAGCGCGAGTACCAGATCGAGCGGGGACCGCAGTGGGACAAGGGCAAAGGCTGCGACACCTTTGGTCCGATTGGACCCTGGCTGGTGACGCGCGACGAAGTTCCGAACCCGCAAAAGCTTGCGATGTGGCTTGACCTCAACGGCAAGCGGGTTCAAAACGGCAGCACAAAGACGATGATCTTCGGCGCGGCCAAGCTGGTGAGCTATGTCAGCCAGTTCATGACCCTGATGCCCGGCGATGTCATCACCACCGGCACCCCTCCGGGCGTTGGCATGGGAATGAAACCACAAGTCTTCCTCAAGAAGGGGGACGTGATGGCGCTGGGTATCGAAGGTCTGGGCGAGCAACGCCAACTGGTGGTGCCCTTCAAGCTTTAGGGGACTGCGCCGGCGCGGCGCCAACCCGACTGTGCGCGGGCGGTTCATCGCCCGAAAAAAAAGAGGGCGCAGCAGTTCGAAAATAAGGCAGAATAGAACGGTCGTTCTATTATTCTGGTATTTTCGAATTCCTCATGCCGACTGCCGAGCTGCCGCCAAAGACTTTCGCCTTGCCCGATGCGCAGGAAAGGCCGCCGCCCAAAGGGCAGCAGACCCGAGCGGCCATTGTGCAAGTGGCCTTGCGACTGGCGACGCAGGTTGGACTCGAAGGGCTGAGCATCGGGGCGGTGGCGGAAGTCGTGGGCATGAGCAAGTCGGGTGTGTTTGCCCATTTTGGCGCGCGCGAAGAACTGCAGATTTCGGTCGTTCGCGAGTATTTCCGGCAGTTCGAGCAGGAGGTATTTGCGCCGGTGTTGGCGCTGGAGCGCGGACTGCCGCGGGTACAGGCGCTGTTTTCCAACTGGATGGACCGCGTCGCGCGCGAAATTCAGTCAGGCTGCATTTTCATCAGTGGCGCCGCAGAATTCGACGACCGACCCGGCGCGGTGCGCGACGCGCTGGTGGCGTCGGTAAAGACCTGGTTCGCCGCGCTCTTGCGCGCTATCGTGCAGGCCCGCGAAGCCGGCCATCTGCGCGCCGACGCCGACTGCCAGCAGATGGCTTTCGAAATTCACGGACTGATCTTGGCGCTGCATTTCGAGGCGCGTTTTCTTGACGACCCGGGCGCGATTGACCGCGCCAACAAGGGCTTTTTGCACATTCTTTCGCGCCACGCTGCTGCCGTTGGCCCGCCCGGCGCTGCGCCTACCCCACCATACGCCGGATAGGCGCCACCGGATCAAAGGAGACCCATTCCATGCCAAGCTACACCCCTCCGCTGCGCGACATGCAGTTTGTGATGCACGAACTGTTGACGGTCTGCGCCGATTTCAAGGCGATCCCGCAGCACGCGGACATCGACGCGCCGACTATCGATGCGGTACTCGAAGCGGCCGGAAAATTCGCCAGCGAGGTCGCGTTTCCGCTCAACATCAGCGGCGACACCGAGGGCTGCACGCTGGACCACAGCACCCACGCCGTCACCGCGCCCCGGGGTTTCAAGGAAGCCTACGCGCAGTTTGTCGCCGACGGCTGGGCCGGCCTGAGTTGCGACCCGGCGTTCGGTGGCCAGGGCTTGCCGCTGGTCGTGAACCAGTGCCTCTACGAAATGCTGAACTCGGCCAACCAAGCCTGGACCATGTACCCCGGACTCACCCATGGCGCTTACGCGGCGCTCCGCGCGCACGGAACCGACATCCAGAAGCAGACTTACCTGCACAAGATGGGCAGCGGCGAATGGACCGGAACCATGTGCCTGACAGAGGCCCATTGCGGAACCGATCTGGGCCTGATGCGCACCAGAGCCCAACTGCAGCCCGATGGAAGCTACCGCATCAGCGGCAATAAGATCTTTATCAGCGCCGGCGAGCATGACCTGGCTGGCAATATCGTCCATCTGGTGCTGGCACGACTTAGCGACGCGCCCGCTGGCATCAAGGGCGTAAGCCTGTTCATCGTGCCGAAGTTCAATGTCAACGCCGACGGCAGCCTGGGCCAACGCAACGGGATCTACTGCTCGGGACTGGAGCACAAGATGGGCATTCACGGCAACGCGACCTGCCAGATCACGCTCGACGACGCCGTGGGCAGCCTAGTGGGCGAGCCGAACAAAGGCATGAACGCGATGTTCGTGATGATGAACGCAGCGCGTCTGGGCGTTGGAAACCAGTCCCTGGGGTTGACCGAAGTCGCCTACCAGAACGCGCTGGCCTATGCCAAGGACAGGATCCAGATGCGTTCGCTTTCGGGAACCAAGGCGAAGGACAAGCCGGCCGACCCGATCATCGTGCACCCGGATGTGCGCAAGATGCTGCTGACCGCCAGGGCCTACGCCGAGGGCGGGCGCGCGCTGGCGATCTACTGCTCGGTGCTGCTGGAAAAGGAGCACTACCATCCGGACGAGAGGGTCCGCAAGGACAGCGGCGAAATGCTGTCGTTGCTCACGCCGATCGTGAAGGCGTTCCTGACCGACAACGGCTGGATCGCGACTTCGGGGTGCCAGCAGGTATTCGGCGGCCACGGCTACATCAAGGACTGGGGAATGGAGCAGTTCGTACGCGACGCGCGGATCAACATGATCTATGAGGGCACCAACACCATCCAAAGCCTCGACCTGCTGGGGCGAAAGATACTGGGCAACAACGGCGCGACCCTGAAAAAATTCGGCAAGCTGGTCGCGGCGCTGGTCGACGAGGAGGGCGTGAACGAACAGATGGCCGAGTTCATCAACCCGATTGCCTACCTAGGCGACAAGATCGGCAAGCTGACGACCGAACTCGGCTTCAAGGGTTCCCAGAATCCTGACGAGGTCGGTGCCGCCGCGGTCGACTACCTGCGCGTTGCCGGGCATCTGGTGTTCGGCTACTTCTGGGCCCGCATGGCGCAGGTGGCGCTGCGCCAAATCGCCGCTGGCAGCACCGACCCCTTTTATCAGGCCAAAGTGCAGACAGCGCGGTTTTACTTTGCCAAGTTGTTTCCCGAGACCGCTTCGCTGATGCTCAGCGCACGCGCCGGATCAGGGGTCCTGATGGACACTGAAGCCGTCTTTGCTTAGTCTGCATCGTCCCCACCCTCTCATCAACAAGGAGCCCACTATGGTCCGATTTTCTTTCGCCGCCGCCCTGCTGTTCGCCGCCGGCGCATGCTTCGCGCAGATGACGCCGGTAGGCAGTTGGCACAGCTTTGACGAAAAGACCAAGGAGCTGAAATCTGAAATACAGATCATCGACAGCCAAGGCGTCCTGAGCGCAAAGGTCACCAAGTTGCTGCGTAAGGAGGCCAAGCAGGACGCCATCTGCGAAGAGTGCAGCGATGACCGCAAGGGAAAGCCGATGCTGGGACTTGAAATCATCCGCGGCGCGACGAAGACCGAAGGCAAGGACATCTGGGAAGGTGGCAAGATCCTGGACCCCGAAAACGGCAAGAGCTACACCCTCAAACTCACGCCTATCGAAGGCGGCGCCAAGCTAGAAGTGCGCGGATCCTTCGGCCCCTTTGGCCGCACCCAGGTCTGGGTGCGCGTGTCCCAATAGCCCGTGCGCTGGGGTCCAGGGACCTCGATGCAGCGCTTTACGAACCGGAATTTTCTATGCCGCGTTTCCAGGTCAGACAAGTCGCCGTTCTCGGCGCAGGCGTCATGGGCGCGCAGATTGCTGCGCACCTGGTCAACGTCGGGGTACCGGTCGTGCTGTTTGACCTGCCAGCCCAAGAAGGGCCCAAGAACGGCATTGTCAGCAAGGCGGTCGAAGGCCTGAAGAAGCTCAAGCCCGCGCCCTTGGGTATGGTGCAGGACGCCGAACTCATACGCCAGGCCAACTACGAGGACGACCTGGAGCAGTTGCGCGGCTGCGATCTGGTGATCGAGGCGATCGCCGAGCGCATGGACTGGAAACTCGCGCTGTACCAAAAAATTGCGCCCTTTCTGGCGCCGCACGCCATCGTCGCTTCGAACACCTCAGGGCTTTCCATCACGCGTTTGAGCGAGGCCTTACCAGAAGCGATCAAGCCGCGTTTTTGCGGCGTCCATTTTTTCAACCCGCCGCGCTACATGGCGCTGGTCGAACTGATCAATACGCCGACCACCGGCGAAGCGGTCCTAGACTGCCTGGAAGCCTTCCTGACCAGCGGCCTTGGAAAGGGAGTGGTGCGTGCGCACGATACGCCCAACTTCATCGCCAACCGCATCGGCATCGCCTCGATGCTGGCGACGATGCACCAGGCGGACCACTTCCATCTGGGCTACGACGTTGTGGACGACCTGACGGGCAAGAAGCTGGGTCGCGCGAGCTCGGGAACCTTCAGGACCGCCGATGTGGTCGGGCTTGACACACTCGCGCATGTGATGAAGACGCTGCAGGACAACCTGAGCCTGGAGTCCGACCCTTTCTACGACAGCTTCAAGACGCCGGCGGTACTTTCCAGCCTGATTGCCAGAGGCCAGCTGGG
>CAISIP010000476.1 GCA_903885415.1 uncultured beta proteobacterium | reverse complement strand
GTGCTGGCCCAGTTGCGGAACCCCGCGCGCGATGGCCGAGGGCGTTGCATCGATCAGCAGCGGCTGACGTACAAAGGTATGCTCGCCGGTCGCCGACGCAAAGCCCACCGCCATAGCACGTGATTGCAGCTGGGGATCGGCCAGCACCTGGTCCAGCGCCACCACCGGACCAAAGGCGATGGCGCGCGACTCGAGTTCCCGGTACAAGGTGTCGTAATCGCAGCGCGCCACGGCGGCACGCACGTGGGGTCCTATCTCCTTGCTGCGGGCACAACGCTCGACCTCGCGCAACGCGGCGTACTCGGGCAATCCGAGCAGATCGCATAACTGGCTCCACATCGCGTCTTCACCGGCGATGCTCAGCGTGATCTGGCGCCCGCAGGCGGTGGCAAAGACTCCGTAGCCGGGGTCGGGCGGCGGCAGTTCGCGCGTCGGCCAGCCGTTGGCGGGTGGTACGAGAAAGGGCGTCATCCAGCTCGCCAGCGCGTCCAGCATCGAGACGTCGATCTGGGCACCGGCGCCGGTCTTGCCACGCGCAAACAGCGCGCTGACGACGCCCAGCGCGGCGAACATGGCCGACGCGATATCGCCCAGCGGCAGCATGGGCAGCGCGAAGTCCGCCTCGGCGCCCGGCACGACGTCGATCATCCCGGCAGCGGCCTGCACGCTGAGGTCGTGGCCCGCGACGCCGGCCCTTGGCCCGTTCTGGCCAAAGGACGATATCGATACAAAGATCAGGCCCGGTTTGCGCGCGCAAAGCAGCTCGGCGCCGATGCCCAGGCGCGCCATCACCCCAGGCCGGTAACCCTCGAGCACCACGTCGGCGCCGTCGACCAGGCGCAAAAAGGCTTCACGACCGACGTCGCTCTTCAAGTCCAGCGCCACCGAGCGCTTGTTGCGGTTGAAGGACGCGAACAGGCCCGGGAAACGCCGCGAGGGGTCGCCACCTGCCGGGCGCTCCACCATCACCACATCGGCGCCAAGGTCGGCCAGCAGCATCGTCGCGTAGGGACCCGGATACTGCTCGGCCAGGCTGAGGATGCGAACGCCGCACAGGGGGGAAGTGGCCATGAAAGCGTTTATCTCGCTGGAATGAAGAAATACCGGTTAGTATAACTCTGATACTGGACAGCAAATAATGGCGGCGCAGCGTTTCGGCGGAGGTGGCTGCGAACTGCGGGTCGCCATCGACTACATGTTAAAATTTTCGAAAAAGCGGATATCTATTCGAATTTTCGAAATCCTGAACGGCCCCGCCGTTCTGGTGAGAAAGGACAGGCATGGGAAGCAGAACCGAAGTGGGTGTGATTGGCAGCGCGGTATTCGCGCCACGTGACCCCGGAAGGATGTCGCTGGAAGAGGCGCTGCACGCGGTGACCAAAAATGCGCTGCACGACGCCGGCATCGGCATCGACGACATCGACGGCATTGTCGTCGCCGCCAACGACCAACTCGACGGCCGCGCGATCTCGATCATGGCAGCGTCGGGTTCGGTCGGCGGCGTGGGACGCGACATCCTGTCGACGCCATCGGGCTCGGAGCACGCCTTTGTACTGGCGTCGCTGCGGGTGCGCTCGGGCATGTATCGCACCCAATTGGTCGTTTCGTGGAGCCCGCTGGAGGTCGACTCGATCAGCGAAACGCAGCGGCTGTCCAACGACCCCTATTACCACCGGGCGCTGCCGCTCGACGACCTGTCGTCCCACGCGTTGCAAGCCAACGCGCTGGAGGCCAAGGTGCCGGGCCTGCGCGCGGCGGCGGTGCAAGTTACAGCCACCAACCGGCGCCATGGCGCGCTGGCCTATCCCGAGTACGCGCCCGCGCCGCGCGAAGCGGTCATGATCGCCGCCGGCAAGATGCTGCGCTGGCCGATCACCGACGCGATGGTGTCGCAGCCGGCCTTCGCGGCGGTGGCCCTGGTACTGGCCAGCGACGAATGGATCACCGGGCGTGGCAACTGCAAGACGGCCTGGGTCCATGGGCTGGGCTGGGCCACCGAGACCGCCTACCTGGGCGACCGCGACCTGTCGCGCCTGCCGTCGCTGCAAGCCGCAGCCGCGCAGGCGTACCAGGAAGCGGGCGTCGACGCGCAGGCGCCGAAATTCGATCTGGCCGAAGTGGCGGACGCCACTCCCTACCAGGAACTGGTGGCGCTCGAGGGGTTGGGGCTGTGCCCGCGCGCGCAATGGGCCGACGCCGCGCAGCGCGACGCCTTCGGACGCGACGGCCCAACGCCGACCAATCTGTCGGGCGGAGCGCTGTCCTTCAACCCGGTTTTTTGCACCGGCCTGATGCGCATCGCCGAGGCCGCCAATCAAACCCGGGGCTGCGCCGGCGCGCACCAGTTGCCGGGGGTAAAGACCGCAGTCGCGCACGGTGCCAGCGGCTTTGCCATGCAATACAACACGGTCGTGGTGTTCGGCCAGCATTCCAGGGAGACGACGCAATGAAGGCGCCCCGCGTTGGCATCATCGGGATCGGTCAATCCCAATTCAAGGCCCGGCGCAGCGACGCCAATTACCCCGAACTGGTGCGCGAAGCGGTCACGCTGGCGATGGGAGACAGCGGCCGCAGCCTGGACGAGATCGAGGCGGTGGTCTACTCTCTGGCGCCCGACGCGTTGCTGGTAATCGGCAACGCCGAGCGACTGGGGGTGGACGCCGTTGGCGCGCGCAACAAGCGCTTCATGCGCATCAACACTGGCGGATCGACCGGCATATCGTCGCTCGCTGCCGCGCACTCGCATATCGCGGCAGGCGCCTGCGAGCTGGTGCTGGTGGCCGGTGCCGACAAGGTCGGCGAATGCGGCGACTCGCAGACGATCCTGAACAAGATCTGGGATCCGACCTACGAGCGGTCGCTGCCGCTAGGTACCATCACCATGCTCGCGATGTCGGCGATCCGCTATATGCACAAGTACGGCATGACGCAGGAGGATATGGCGCGCATCGTCGTGAAGAACCGCGCGCACGCCGCGCTCAACCCGAACGCCCATCTGCGCGCGCCGACCAGCATCGACGAGGTGATGCATTCACGCATGATTGCCTGGCCGATCAAGCTGTTCGACGCCTGCCCGCAGTCCAGCGGCGGCTGTGCCATGGTGCTGGCGTCGGAGGATTACATCCGGCGCAACGGCTTGGAGGCGGTCTGGATCACCGGGGTCGGCCACAGTTCCGAGAGCTATTACATCGGCGACCGGATGGGCATTGGCTACAGTGCCGACCACGCCGATGCACAGGCGCTTGGCGAGGCCTGCTCGCGCGCCTACAAAATGGCTGGCGTCACCGACCCGGTGCGGCAGATCGATACCGCCGAGCTGTATTCGCCGTTCAGCAATACCGAGTTCCACGCCATTGAAGCGGCCGGGTTGGCGCCGCTGGGGCAGTCGCCGCGCATGCTGCGCGAAGAAGGCTGCTTTCAGATCGGCGGCCGCAACCCGGTGAATCCCTCGGGCGGCGTACTGTGCGCCAACGCGATCGCCGTCACGGCGATGGTCCGGGTCGCCGAGGCCGCGCTGCAGGTCTGGGGCCGCGCCGGGGCCCACCAGGTCAAGGGCGCCCAACGCGCCATCGCCAGCGGCAACGGCGGCGACCACCAATTCTTCGGCGCCATGGTCGTCGAAGCATGAACCAGCTAGCACACAAGGGGAAATCGACATGGAGCTCATGACGCGCACCGAAAAATGGAACATCACCTACCAGCACGCGCTCGGTGAAACCGCGAGCTGGTTCTTCGCGCAGATCCGCGACCACCAGCAGATTTACGGCCGGCGCGACCCGAAGTCGGGCCGGGTGCTGGTGCCGCCGCGCGCCTTCTCGGACGAAACGCTGGAAGCCACCCGGGAATGGGTTGCGGTTGGCCCCGAGGGCAGCATCGAATGCTTCACCATCGTCTACGAGGCCTTCAACAACCTGCCCGACCCACCCTACGCCTTCGGCTATGTGCTGCTCAAAGGCGCCGATACCGCGATCGGCGGTTTCTTCCGGGGGCTGGACCTGCACGACGCGCAGGCTGCGGCCGCCCGGCTCGCAGTTGGAACGCCGGTGATCACCCGCTTTGCAGAACACCGCACCGGCGACGTGCTGGACTTCTGGTTCGAACTCGCGCCCTAAAGCACGGTCGCGCACCAAGGCACCGAAGGCTCCCCCCGGTTGCTGCACTTGAAGGCTTGCGACACCCTGTTGCGCTGGCACCTGCTCGACCGCCGGCCGGCGCAGCGCGCTGGCGCGCCGCATAATGGCCAACGCGCCGCTGTCGGTCGCCGCGAGCAAGCAGGTGATCGTCGAGCAACGCGACGGGTCCATCGCCCACATGTTCATGCGCCAGCAGCCCCACCGAAAGGGATGAGGCGCCCGCCGCCGGCTGCTGCGCCGCGTCGAGCACCCGCACCTGCCATGCCATGCCCTGCGCGCGCGCACCGATCTTGAATTTCCAAAACCTTAGGAGTACGCCATGCCGATTCTCGACCCCGAAGTACAAGCCCTGCTCGAACTCGTGCGCAAGTCCGCGCGCCCACCCTTCGAGGCGCTGAGCCCCGAGGCCGCCCGCGCCGCCTATGCGGCCAGCTGGGACATCATGCAGTCGCCGGCGCAGGAAGTCGCCTCCACCCGCGACATCGGCATCGCCGGGCCGGCGGGCGAGCTGCAGTTGCGGGTCTACCGTGGCGCGGGTACGCCAACCGACACGCCATTGCCCTGCCTGGTGTTTCTGCACGGCGGCGGCTGGGTCATCGGCAACCTGGAAAGCCACGACCGGCTATGCCGCCGGCTGGCCAATCTGGCGGGTATCTGCGTTGTCGCGGTCGATTACCGGCTCGCGCCCGAGCACGCATTTCCGGCAGCGCTGGACGACTCGGCGGCGGCGCTGCAGTGGGTGCACGACAACGCGTCAGCGCTGGCGATCACGCCGCAGCGTATAGCGGTCGGGGGCGACAGCGCGGGAGGCAATCTGGCTGCGGTGTTGGCGCTGATGGGGCGCGACGGCAACGCGCCGCGCAGCATGTTTCAGCTGCTGGTT
>CAISIP010000475.1 GCA_903885415.1 uncultured beta proteobacterium | reverse complement strand
GGTTGCTGCGCTACATCTCGACCCACAGCTTCGTGCCCTTCGCCTGGTACCGCATCGCCTTCGGCGTGGTGGTCTTGCTGACCTGGTGGACTGGCGCCGTGGTCTGGGTGGATTGAATTTCCTCGACCGAATGACTTACCGGGGCCGATGGAACATCAAGTCCCAGACCCCATGGCCCAGTTTCAGTCCGCGGTTCTCGAACTTGGTCAGCGGCCGCCAGTCCGGCCGGGGTGCGTAGTCCGGTGCGCTGTTGACCAGGCCCGGTTCGGCCGACAGCACCGCCAATATCTGCTCGGCGTAAGGTGCCCAGTCGGTGGCGCAATGCAGGTAGCCGCCCGGCGCCAGGTGGGTGATCAGGCTGGCGACGAAGTCGGGCTGGATCAGCCGGCGCTTGTGGTGGCGCTTCTTGTGCCAGGGGTCGGGAAAGTAGATATGCAGCCCCGCCAGCGAGCCCGGCGCGACCATCTGCCGCAGCACCTGCACGGCGTCATGCTGGACGATGCGCAAGTTGCTCAAATCCCGCTCGCCGATCTCGCGCAGCAGCGCGCCGACGCCGGGTTCATGCACCTCGACGCCGATGAAATCGATGTCGGGCCGTGCCGCGGCGATCTGCGCCGTGGCCTGGCCCATGCCGAAGCCGATCTCCAGCACGCGCGGCGCGTCGCGGCCAAACACGGCCGGCCAGTCGGGCACGGTGGGTGCGAACGGCAGCACGAAGCGCGGCCCCAGGTCTTGCAGCGCCCGCACCTGCCCGCTGCCCATGCGGCCGGCGCGCAGCACATAGCTGCGGATTTGACGCTGCGGCGGTGGTTCCGTGGCGGCGGGCGCGTGCGGCAGGGGCAGGGCGGGAGCGATCGGATCGGACATGGTCGAGGCGGCGGCGTTCGGGCAAAGAAAAAGGCCCGTACGACGGGCCCTTGGCTGCTGGAACATCGGAAGTGGAGCGGGTGAGGGGAATCGAACCCCTGTATGAAGCTTGGGAAGCTGCCGTTCTACCATTGAACTACACCCGCATCACCCGCTATTCTAGCGTGCTGGATCCTGTTTTTGATGCTCAGCCCGGGCCAGCGCTGCGACATCGTTGGCCTGCCACCAGTGCCGCGAGTGCGACGACATCGGACCTCACGACCATGGATGAAACCCTGCCATTGCTCGAATTGCTGTACTTCGGCATGGCAGCGCCTGCGCTGTCGGACGCTGGTCACGGTCGTTTCGAGTTGCATGCGCTGGGCTCGGTCGACGAGTTGCCCGCAGCGCTTGACCGCCAGGCTTGCGACGCTGTCGTGCTGAGCCTGTCAGAGCCCGGCGCTCTGACTCAACTCGAGCGCTGGCCCGGGCTGTCGCGCGCCGTGCAAGGCAGCGCTTTGCTCGTGGTCGCGCCTCAACCTGACACCGACACGGTGTTGCGTTTGTTGCAGCTCGGCGTGCAGGACGTGCTGCCACAGGCCCAGGCCAGCGCGGGCGCGTTGGCGCTGGCGTTGCGGTTGGCGGTCGAGCGCAAGCGTCTCGCGGATGCTTCGCGCAAAGCCCGCAGCACCGACTTGGCGACCGGCCTGCCCGACAGGGCGCAGCTGATGGAACACACCAGCCAGCTGCTGGCGCTGCGCGAGCGTGAACCCGCGCCGATGGCGCTGCTGGTCTTGCGCATCGAAGGCCTGGCAGCGGTCGATTCGCGCCTGGGTGTCGAGGGCGCCCAAGTGC
>CAISIP010000474.1 GCA_903885415.1 uncultured beta proteobacterium | reverse complement strand
CGGCCAGAGCACCGGGGTCTGGATGCACGCCGCGGCCTGGGGCTGCGACGAGCGGCCGGTGCTCACCGAGAGTGAACCGGTGTCGGTAAGCCGAGAGACAACCTTCGAGCGCGACCTGCATGCGCTGCACGACCGCGCCGAACTCGGCGCGATTTTCACCCGGCTGTGCGCGCAGGTCGCGACCGACCTCCAGCGCAAGGGCTATGTCGCAAAAACCATCGGTGTGAAGCTGCGCTTCGACGACTTCAGAAGTGTCACGCGTGACCAGACACTGGAGTTCCACACGGCCGACGCCAAGACGATCCGCGACGCAGCCGGCCAATGCCTCAAGCGCGTTGTGCTGGACCGGCGGCTGCGTCTGCTCGGGGTGCGCGCCGGTGCGCTGTCGCCGCCCGCCCAGGCTACCGGTGCGGGTGGCCTTCGCCCCAACGAAGCCCTGACCGGCCAGCTGTTCTGAGGGCGCCGCCGGACCTATTGACGCGCACTGCGCAGGTTGTGCGGTAGCGGCTGCGGGAAGCTGGTTCGAAACGGATTGATGTCGATGCCACCGCGTCGCGTGTAGCGCGCATAGACACTGAGCCTGGCCGGCTTGCAGCGGCTCCAAATGTCCATGTAGATACGCTCGACGCACTGCTCATGGAATTCATGGTGATTGCGAAAGCTGACCAGGTATTGCAGCAGCCCTTCCTGCTCTATTTGCGGCCCATGGTAGGCGATCTGAACGCTGCCCCAGTCAGGCTGTCCGGTGACCAGGCAGTTGCTCTTGAGCAGGTTGCTGCACAGCAGTTCCGTGACCGGTTGCTCGTCCAAGGCGGCCCGCAGCAGCTCAGGCGCCGGTGTGTAGCGGGAGCATTCAATGTCAAGCCGGTCGAGGCTCAGACCCCCGAGCTCCTGCATTCTTTCCTGCGCGAAGCATTCCGGCCCGAGGATCCTGACGCCCACGCCGGAACCCAGCGCCGGCGCACCGCGCCAAAGCGCCTCGTTGAGGTCGGTGCGCAAGCGCTGCCGCACCTGCGTGGCGTCGTCAAACTGGGTGTTGCTGAAGCTTCCGAGGTAGAGCTTGAAGGATTTGCTTTCAATGATATTGGCAGACTCGCAGGGAACCGTGAAATGCGCCAGCGCCACTTGCGGCTTTCCGCGCTGATTCAGCCAGCCAAGCTCATAGGCGGTCCAGAGGTCGGCCCCCATAAAGGGCGCGGTCGCGCCGACCCCGATTTCTGTGCGCTTGTCGGCGCGCGGCAGCACAAAGAGCAGCGAGGCATCGTACCGGTCCGGGTAGGACGAGGAACGCCCGAGCTGCGAGCGCTCAGGCGTCTGGAGCGACCGACTATCACCCAGGGTCAGCATATTTTCAGGCATGGGGGCAAGTGCCCAGGAAGGGCAGCATATGGTCCAGCAGCCGCTGGACCACGCCAGGCGCCAGGTCGTGGCCCATCCCGGTGATGCCCACCAGTTGCGCGCCCGGTATGCGCCGGGCCGTGTCGGCGCCGCAGGCAAAGGGCAGCAGCGGATCGGCATGGCCGTGCAGCACCAGCGTCGGGCTGGCGATGCGCTCGAGTTCCTTGGCCCTGCCGGTGTCAGCGGCAACCGCTGCCATCTGGCGCATCGCCCCACGGGGTCGGAAGCTGCGCGCAATCGACTGGCCTATGCGCTCAAGCATGTCGTGTTCGGTGGTCGGAAAGCCGGGGCTTCCGATCGCCCGGTAAAGCCGGACATAGTGCGCAACGATGGCGGCGTGCGAATCCCCGTCTGGCTTTCCCAGCAAGGCCCACATCGCGCCCGGCTTGGCGGACGGCAGCCCGCTGGCGCCGCTAGAACTCATGATGCTGGTCAGGCTGGCGACGCGCGTACGGTCCATGAGCGCGACGCGCTGGGCGATCATCCCGCCCATGCTCAGCCCCACCACATGCGCCCTGGCAATGCCGAGCGCGTCGAGAACGCCCAGCGAATCGGCCGCCATATCGCGCAGGCTGTAGGGCGCACTGACCGGCAACCCGAGCTTAAACCGCATGAAATTCAAGGCCAGGTTCGGCGTTCCCAACTCGTCGAACGCTTGCGACAGTCCGATATCGCGGTTGTCGTGTCGGATCACCCGGTAACCCGCGTCCACTAGCGCCTGCACCATCTCCTGTGGCCACGCGGTGAGCTGCATTCCAAGCCCCATGATCAGCAGCAAAACCGGGCGGCCGTCAGGCGCGTGGCCGGCCTGGCTGTCCTCCACCTCGATCGCGATGCCGTTGGCCCATATTTTCATACCGCTATTTTCTTGTGTGCCCGCCGGTGGCCCAGCGCGTCTGTGGCCTCAGGCGGGCGCCGCACGGCGAAACACCATGCGCTCGAGCGTCGACACGTCGGGAACGAAGGCATAGCCTTCCGTGCAGAAAGCCTGCAGTTGCTCAGGCCGGTCGGCGCGCTGGTCGATGGCGTAGCGCGCCATCAGGCCGCGCGCGCGCTTAGCCATGAAGCTGATGATTTTGTGCCGGCCATCGCGCTCCTCTTCAAAAACGCATTCGACGACCCGCGCACGCAGGAGCTTGCGGTCGACCGCCTTGAAATACTCCTGTGACGCCAGATTCACCACCACTGGCTCAGCATCGGCCTGCAGCCGCTCGTTGAGATAGCCGGCGATGCGCTTGCCCCAGAACTGGTAGAGATTGCTACCGCCCGCGTTGGCGAGCCGGGTCGACATCTCGAGCCGGTGCGGCTGCATCGCGTCGAGCGGGCGAAGGACGCCATACATGCCGCTGAGAATCGCCAGATGCTGCTGCGCCCAGCCCAACTCCTCGGCCTGCAAGTTACGGGCTGCCAGTCCGCCGTAGACGTCGCCGTCGAAAGCCAGCACCGCCTGCCTGGTGCTGCCTGGCGCTGGCGTCCTGCGCCACGCCTTGTAGCGCGCCAGGTTGAGCGCCGCCAGCGGGTCGCTTAGTTCCATCAGCCCTGCGATCTGCTCTTGGCTGTGCCGGCGCAGCAGTGTCACAAGTTGCGCCGCTTGGCTAGGAAAAATCGGCGCGGTTGCCGGTGGCACTTCGGCCAGCGGTGAGTCGAAATCCAGTGATTTTGCGGGGGAGAGCAGGAGCAGCATCAAAATTCCTCTGCGACGATTATCCAGCCTCGCGGTCCTTGGGTCGTGGGCCGGATGGCGCCGCTGCCGCCGCACAAGCGGCCATTACAGCGCCTACTTCAGGTCGCCGGCCAGCGAGGCCAGAGCCTCTGGCGCAATTGGCGCATGCGCCGGGTAGTGGGTGTGGTCGCAGCCGATCTTCACGCCGGCGCCGGCCTTGACGGCGGCGCACATGGGCGCCGTCAACTCAAACCGAAGAAAATGTACCGCAGAGGTCTTCTCGTCGTTCTCGCGGTCGAGGTCCTCGTCGGCGATGGCATAGACACGCACCATTCCCTCTACCTCGACGAACATACGGTCCTCGACCCCAATCAGGCGCGCCAGTTCGCGCTTGCGCTCATTGACGTCCGGGTATTCGATCAGCATCGTCGCCTTCCAGTTGGCACCGTCGGGCATCAGCGGCGCGTAGGCCTCGATCTCCTGCACGATGCCATCTTCCTCGAATATTTTTTCGATCCGCAGCATTTCCTGGATTTGGTAGCGGATCGTGGTCTCGCTTTCGAACTGCAGGTTGATGTGCTCTCCCAGCGGCACCGAGCGCAGCTTGCGATGCGCGATCACCTCGCCCTTGTGCGCCTTGCGAAACTTGCTGTAGGCCTCCAGGCCCATGAGACTGTCGACGGTGATCTGTCCGGTGATTTGCATGGCGGTATTCATTCCAAAAAAGAAGGTGTTCTCACTTCAGCCCGTAGGCTTCGCGGATCAGCGTGAGCGGATGCTTTTGCGGCACCGCACCGAGCGCGTTGACCTCGAAACCCTGCGCGATGTGATGGCCGCCCAGTGGGCAGTCCGAGCTGACCACGTCGGGAGGCCCGCCGTCCTTGTGGCTCGCCATCGCCCTGAAAAGCGGCTTGCCAATTTTCATCGCCTGTTGGTGCGTGGCTTTTTTCACACCAAAGGTTCCGGCGTGTCCCGAACAGCGTTCGTGCGTGTGCACGCTGGTTCCCGGAACCATCTTGAGCATTTCTTCTGTTTTCTTGCCGATGTTCTGCACCCGGCCATGGCAGGGAATCTGGTAGCTGATCTTGCCCAGCGCGTGTGGGAATTCGGTCTTCAGCAGTCCGTCGCGCTTGCGCGCCATGAAGTACTCGAAGGGATCCCACATCGCGTCGCGTACCGCTGCCACCGCGTCCTCGTCCGGATACATCAGCGGTATCTCCTGCTTGAACATCAGCGTGCAACTCGGCACCGCGCTGAGAATCGCATAGCCGTCGCGCGCGTACCGCGCCAGCATCGGTATGTTGGCCCGCTTGCTCGCGTCGACCGAGTCTAGGTCACCGAGCTCGAGCTTGGGCATCCCGCAGCATTTTTCCTTCTCTACCAGCACATAGGGAACTGCGTTGTGGTCGAGCAGCTTCAGCAAATCCAGTCCGATGCCGGGCTCGTTGTAATTCACATAGCAGGTGGAATAGATCACCACCTTGCCCGGCGTCTTGGCACCGTCGACTACCTTGTGCTGCGCACTCGCGGGTGCCGCAGAGCGAAAACGCCGGGTCGCCAGCGACGGAAGCCAGGCATTCCTGTCAACGCCGATCGCGTCTTCCATCAGACTGCGCGCCAACCCGGTCTTGTTCACCGCGTTCACCGCCTGGACCACCACCGGAATGCCGGCGAACTGGCCGTGCACGTCGGTCGACGCGAGCAGTCGCTCGCCCATGCCAACCTCGCCCTTCTTGAACTTGATCGCCTTCGCGCGCAGCATGGTGTGCGGAAAGTCCAGGTTCCATGCATGCGGAGGAACATAGGGACACTTGGTCATGTAGCACAGGTCGCACAGGTAGCACTGGTCCACCACCTTCCAGTAGTCCTTCTTGTCAACGCCGTCCACCTCCATCGTTTTGCTCTCGTCGACCAGGTCAAACAAGGTCGGAAAGGAGCCGCACAGGCTCACGCAGCGTCGGCACCCGTGGCAGATGTCAAATATCCGCTCCATCTCCTGGAGAGTCGCCTCCTCGTCGTAGTAGTCGGGGCCCTTCCAGTCGATCGGGTGCCGGGTGGGCGCCTCCAGGTTGCCTTCGCGTGCCATG
>CAISIP010000473.1 GCA_903885415.1 uncultured beta proteobacterium | reverse complement strand
TCGAACCTCCGACCCCAGCAGTGTGAATGCTGTGCTCTACCCCTGAGCTAACCGCCCTGCTCTGCCGCTGAAGCTTCGGGCTATTGTGCCATAGCCTCAAGGCGAAGACGGCCAGACGGTCTTGCCGCCGCTGGCTTTATCCAACTCGCGCAGCAACGCGCGATGGGCTTCGACCTCTTGCGCGCTGGCCATCAACACAGGAAGCTCAAAAGTGCGTAAATCGAACTGCACGCCCTGGCCACTGTCCTGCAGCGCGGTTTCGGTGTCTATCAGGAGCGCCTCCTGTCCGCGCGTCATGTTGATGTAGACATCGGCCAGGAGTTCTGCGTCCAGCAAGGCGCCGTGCAGGGTGCGAGCGGAATTGTCCACGTCGAGTCGGTCGCACAGCGCGTCGAGCGAATTGCGCTTTCCCGGGAACATTTCCTTGGCCATCGCCAGCGTGTCGACGACACCGGAAACGCACTGGCGAAATGCGGGTCGGCCAAGCAGGCCAAGTTCACGGTTCAGAAAGCCGAGGTCGAACGGGGCGTTGTGGATGATGACTTCGGCACCGGCCACATAAGCCAGCAGTTCGTCGGCCACGGACTCGAAGGACGGCTTGTCGCGCAGGAACTCATTGCTGATGCCATGCACTTTGAGCGCCTCTTCGTGGCTGTCGCGCCCAGGATTGATATAAAAATGCAGATGGCTGCCGGTGAGTTTTCGGTTGACCCGTTCGACGCAACCGAGCTCGATGATGCGGTCGCCCGAGTCCGGGTAAAGGCCGGTGGTTTCGGTGTCAAGAAAGATCTGACGCATACGCTGGGCTCAATGATTTTCTTTGGCATGGTTGATCGAGTATTTCGGTATCTCGACCACCACATCCTGTTGCGCCAAAAAAGCCTGGCAGCTCAGGCGCGAGTTGGGCTCGAGTCCCCAGGCGCGGTCCAGCAGGTCCTCTTCATTTTCGTCCAGCGGGTTGAGCGAATTAAACCCTTCGCGAACCACCACATGGCAGGTGGTGCAGGCGCAGCTCATGTCGCACGCGTGCTCGATGGGGATTCCATTTTCCAACAATGCCTCGCAAATCGAGGTGCCGGTGGTGGCCTGTATTTCAACACCCTTGGGGCAATATTCCGCATGCGGAAGTATCTTGATGATGGGCATGGGTCTGTGTTGCGGTCTTAGACCGTCTCGATGCTCTTACCTGCCAGCGCCTGCTGTATGCCGCGGTTCATTCTCAATGCGGCGAAGGCCTGCGTCGCGTCGGACAAAGACTTTGTGGCGGCCTCCACCACGGCTGCGTCACCCAGTTCACGCGTCGCTCGCAGTTGCTCGACCAAGGCTGCAATGGCAGCGCGCTCTCCCTCGCCTAGCAAGTCGGCGTCGGCCTCAAGCGCGCTGCTTGTAGCCAGCAAAAGGCGGTCTGCATCGAGCCGCGCTTCGGCGATTGCGCGCGCGCGCATATCCTGCTGAGCAGTCGAAAAGCTGTCCTGCAGCATGCGCGCAATCTGGCCGTCGTCCAGCCCATAGCTGGGCTTGACGTCGATACCGGCCTCGACGCCACTGATCTGTTCGCGCGCGGCCACATGCAGCAGCCCGTCGGCGTCCACCGTAAAAGTCACACGGATGCGCGCCGCCCCGGCCACCATGGGTGGGATTCCGCGCAACTCAAAGCGCGCCAGGCTGCGGCAGTCGGCGACCAGGTCCCGTTCGCCCTGCACCACGTGCAGTACCAGCCCGGTCTGTCCGTCCTGGTAGGTTGTGAAATCCTGCGCCATCGCGGTGGGAATGGTCTGGTTGCGCGGGACGATACGCTCGACCAGTCCCCCCATGGTCTCTATGCCCAGCGACAG
>CAISIP010000472.1 GCA_903885415.1 uncultured beta proteobacterium | reverse complement strand
GGTTTTGAAGTCTCCGGGCTCGCGCACTTCGGACTCATGGCCCACATAGATCCAGCAGGTATCGAAAATCCGCCGCATCTCGGCTTCGAGCACCTGCGGGTCCACCAGCGCGCGCCGGTTGACCTGAAAGTCGTGGCCCTGCGGGTCATTGATGACGAAGTTTTCGGCTGGCATAGTCGGGTCTCTTGGCAGGTGGCGGCTCTGGCCCGGTCAGGCGCTATGCGCCGCCCGGGCCTTCTTCACGCCAAAAACCGAGCGCCTGCTGTGCGGCACGGTCGGAAAAACTGAACAGCAGACAATCTTCGTCCGCCTCCAGGCTGTAGGACTCCCAGCCTGGAACGACGAGCACATCGTGCGCCTGCAACTGTTGCACACCCGAAGCGAGCCGTACCCGGCAGCTGCCCTGCGCGACATTGAACACCGCGTTCTCGGTGCTGCGGTAGCTGCCGCCGTGGTAGCCGCGCGGCAGTAACTGCATGAAGGCGGCCATGGTCGCGAAGGGATAGCCGCCGGTGGCCGGGTTGGCGTAGCGCAGCTTGTAACCCTGCGCCGGATCGATGGCCTGCGGGCAGTCGCGCGCAAGAGCAAGCAGCACGGCACTGACCCGATCGAAGGGATACACCAGCAGCGGCGAAGCAGCATCTGGGCCCTGGCCCGGCGCATACGCCAGCGGCAGCATATTGGCGCCGTGCAGGTGCAGCGTGCTGCCGTGTGGACGGGTCAGCGGCTGGCTGTCGGCCGGATGGTTTTCACGGAAATGTGCGCCAAACAGGCTGGCGAACGGCGTGTCCAGTCCGTCCATCCAGACCACGGGCGCATCGCCCAGATTGCCGTGGTCGTGCCAGGCCCATCCCGGCGTGACGACGAAGTCACCCGGATGCATGGGGATGCGCTCCCCGTCCACTGCGGTGTAAGCGCCGCTTCCTTCGACGACAAAGCGCAGCGCGCTCGGGCTGTGGCGGTGCGAGGGCGCCACCTCGCCGGGCAAGATGATCTGCAACCCGGCGAACAGCGAATTGCTGATGAACGAGCTGCCGCGCAGCGACGGGTTCTCCATCACCAGCACCCGACGGTCCGCCTGCTTTTTGCTGATCAATCCCGCCGCCCGCTCAAGCAGCGGGCGCATGCGCGCGTAGGGCCACAGCGCCGGCACGCAGGCTGAACCGGGCCCCAGCTTGACTTTGCGCTCCCACAGCGGCGACAGATGGAGCGCCGATATTTCGGCCGAAAAGTCTGCCAGCGCTGCCGTCTGCGGGGGATTCACGGATGCTGCTTGCATGCTGCGCGGCGCGATCAGGCAGTGGCTGGGGCGAATATCGACGCCTTGCCGCCGCTTCCCTGCACCACCTCCATGCACATGGAGCCTATGCGTTCGAACTCGATGCGCACCTTGTCGCCAGGCCGGATCGGGCCCACGCCCGCAGGCGTCCCGGCGGCGATGATGTCGCCGGGCTCGAGCGTCATGATGTGCGAGGCGACCTCGATCATCCCGGGAATGTCGAGCACCAGGTCGCGGGTGTTCGCGTCCTGTCGCAGTTCGTCGTTGACCCACAGGCGTCCGCGCAGCGCAGTCGGGTCGCCAAGCTCGTCGGCGGTGACAATCCACGGCCCGACCGGGCAAAAGCTGTCGTAGGCCTTGCGCGCAACGCGCTCTTCCTTGCCGCGCACGACGATGTCCATCAGGCAGGAATAGCCGAAAACATAGTGCTGCCAGTCCTCACGCGCGATGTCGCGGCCGCGCTTGCCGATGATGATCGCGAGCTCGCATTCATGGTCGATGCGACGGCCTTCTATTGCCGGCAGGACGATGGCGTCCGAGGCACCGCACAGCGAAGACGGCGGCTTGAGGAAAAAGCCGAGGTTATTGGCGCGCGATTCACGCCCCATTTCAATCCCGTGGTCGTGGTAGTTGATCGGGTAGGCAATCACCTTGCTGGCGGCCGGAATGGGCGTGAGCAACCGCACGCCGGCCAGCGCGATGCCCGGTCGCGCGCTGGCGGCCTGCAACTGCGCGCGCAGCCTGGGAAAAGCGGCGATCAGGCGGTTCATCGCCACCGCTGGTGAATCGGGCAAGTCGTCGCCGACCAGATCGGACACGTCGATGATGCGGTCGTCGACGATGACGCCAATTTTTCCGTCGTTGAAACGGGCTAATTTCATGGGGGAAATCTCCTGGACAGGTTCTCGCGGCGCGCCCCGGATGCGTGGCCATGCCAACCTAGCCGAAACAGCGACCGCCAGCGCCACGGCTGCAGGCTCATGGTAACCTATGCTCTTGATACGGAACGGCGTTCCTCATATAGGAACATCTATTTTCGCCCGGATGCGATCGGACTTCGCCGGCATCGGGGCATCGCCCGCCAGTACCAGGACCCCGCCATGACCGACTCCAAACGCCTCGCAACATCAGTTTTAGCCGCATGCCGCCATGCGCCTGACGCACGCCGACGCGCTGGC
>CAISIP010000471.1 GCA_903885415.1 uncultured beta proteobacterium | reverse complement strand
CGTTCGGTTTTGCTGAGCGGCTCTTTGCGGCTGATCGGCGAACAAATCGCAAACCGGTCCCATCAAGGTGTTTGCACCGTCAAGAAGCGGGTTTACAGGGCTTAATTCACCCAGAATTGCAAGCCATGCCCATCGCATTTTGCCGATTGCGGATAGTGGACCGGATTTTAGACCCAACCTTTGGAGTAAGCCATGTCAGTAACCATGCGTGAAATGCTGGAAGCGGGCGTCCATTTCGGACACCAGACCCGTTTCTGGAACCCCAAGATGGCGCAGTACATCTTCGGCCACCGCAACCGAATCCACATCATCAACCTGGAGAAGTCGCTGCCGATGTTCCAGGAGGCGGCCAAGTTCGTTCGACAGTTGACGGCACGCCGGGGAACGGTGCTGATGGTCGGAACCAAACGCCAGGCGCGTGAAACCGTGGCGGTCGAGGCGCAGCGCGCCGGCATCCCCTATGTAGACCAACGCTGGCTCGGCGGCATGCTGACCAATTTCAAAACCGTCAAGATTTCGATCAAGCGGCTCAAGGAAATGAAGGTCCAACAGGAAGCCGGGCTCGACAGCATGAGCAAAAAAGAGCAGCTGATGTTCGCACGCGAAATCGCCAAACTCGAGAAGGACATTGGCGGAATACAGGACATGGCGGCCTTGCCGGACGCGATTTTCGTGATCGATGTGGGCTACCACAAGATCGCGGTCTCCGAGGCCAAGAAGCTGGGCATCCCGTTGATCGGCGTCGTTGATACCAACCATTCGCCGGAAGGGATCGACTACGTCATCCCGGGCAATGACGACTCTTCCAAGGCGGTGATCCTGTATGCGCGTGGCATTGCCGACGCGGTGCTCGAAGGGCGCGCCAATGCGGTCGACGATATGGTCAAGGCGGTTGCCGTGGAGACGGCCGACGAATTTGTCGAGGTGGACGAGGCTGCGGCCTGAGTGGTCCCGCGATGCCGGAAAGGGGCATTGATGCCCCTTTTTTTTAGCCTCGCTTAGAATTTTTGAATCAAGTACGGAGAACGATATGACTGCAATTACCGCCAGCATGGTCGGCGAACTGCGCGCCAAGACCGATGCGCCGATGATGGAGTGCAAGCGTGCGCTGACCGAGGCGCAGGGTGACATGGCCAAGGCGGAAGAACTGCTGCGGGTGAAGCTCGGAACCAAGGCTGGCAAGGCCGCTGGCCGGGTGACCGCCGAGGGCGTGGTGGCGCTGTGTCGCGAAGGCGAACTCGGCGCGATGATCGAGGTGAACTGCGAGACCGACTTTGTCACCAAGAACGACAGCTTCCTGGCGCTGACCAACGCCGCCGCAAAGTTGGTCGCGCACGGCAACCCGGCCGATGTGGCCGCGCTGGGCGCGCTGGCTTACGCGCAGGATGGCTTCGGCCCGACGCTGGAGGATGCGCGTAAGGGGCTGATCGGAAAGATCGGCGAGAACATGAGCTTTCGCCGCTTCAAGCGCTTCGACTCGGGAGCCAGACTGGCGACTTATCTCCACGGTACGCGCATCGGCGTGGTGGTGGAATTCGAAGGCGATGATGCTGCGGCCAAGGACGTGGCGATGCACATTGCTGCGATGAAGCCGGTGGCGCTGTCGAGCGCCGACGTTCCGCCTGAACTGGTAGCGCGCGAGCGTTCGGTCGCCGCCGCCAAGGCGGCCGAGGACGCTGCCACCGCAATGGCGGCAGGCAAGCCGGTGCAGTCGGCTGAAATCGTCACCAAGCGCATTGAAGGCGGGGTGCAAAAATACCTCAAGGAAGTGTCGCTGCTGGACCAGTCCTTCGTGAAGAATGACAAGCAGACGGTCGGCCAGATGCTCAAGGCGGCTGGCACCACGATCAAGGGCTTCACCATGTATGTGGTCGGCGAAGGTATCGAAAAGCGGGTCGATGACTTTGCGGCCGAGGTGGCGGCGCAGGTCGCGTCGGCCAAGCAGTCGGCTTGATGGGGCCAGACCTGCCGGCGGCTGGCGAAGTATCGCGGTCGCAGGCAGTTGGGCGCCGGATGTTTAGCGAAACTCAGGAGTAGTCCATGTCCGATGCCCGCCCAGCGCACAAACGCATACTGCTCAAGCTCTCGGGCGAGGCGCTGATGGGCGACGACCAGTTTGGCATCAACCGCGCCACGATTATGCGCATCGTCGATGAAGTGGCCGAGGTGACCCGACTCGGCGTCGAGGTGGCGGTGGTGATCGGTGGGGGCAACATATTTCGCGGTGTCGCCGGCGGTTCG
>CAISIP010000470.1 GCA_903885415.1 uncultured beta proteobacterium | reverse complement strand
TCCACCTCCTGCAGATAAGCCCTTGCGGGCGGTTCACTATCGCCGCTTGTGAAAGCAAGCCCGATCGTGTCATTCAAGTCAGCCCCTGTCGATCGCCAGGCCCGCGGCCCGGGCAGTCTCAGGATTGTTGGGTTTGCCCGATCCGCAAGCCGGTCTCCCTTTGTAGTTGTGCCGCCACTTTGGGCTCGAAGCCATGGAGATGGCGAATGATCTTCGCCGCCTCTTCGGGCTGCTGCTGGTCCACATGCACCCGAGCCAACTGGTACCAGCCAAAGGGGCTCATGGGCTGGAGCGCGGTGTTGGTCTTGAGTGCCTGCACCGCCTCATCAAAACGACGTGCACGTATCAACACCAGCGCCAAGCCGTACCAGGCTCGATCCATGGCGGGCTCCACCGCGATGGCTCGGCGAAAGGCTGCCTCGGCTTGCTCATAATGCCCTGTTTCATCAAGCCGGTAGCCCAAGTTGAACCAGGGTGCCGAATAGCCGGGATGCGCTGCGGTCAGCTCCCGAAGCGCCGCAATGGCTCCCTGCTTGTCGCCGAGTTCGCCCATCAAATGTGCACGACTGCCCATTGCATAACGGCCCATGGGTTGCAGGGCCAGCATCGCGTCAAAACGCTCCAGTGCGGCGCGCTTTTGGCCCAGCACCAGCAGAACGATCGCCTGCATCTTCAAGAAGAGGTAGTTCAAAGGCCGCCCTAATTCTATTTACACTGATCGACACCGATTTCAAGACAGGTCTGTATCTTCAATACCGTCGCACCAAACCAAAGGAAAAGCAGCAGGAAAAAGGCGACCAAGGGCAAGTGCCGTTCCACCACGACCCTCGGCGCCAGCAAGCGCGCCAGCGCTATAAACGGCTTGACCATGATCTGCAGGATTTGATAGAAAAAGTTCGTGTCGCGTTTGGCACCCGCAAATAACGCCAGCACCATCTGGCCGATCAGGGCAAGTAGCGCGATCTCAGCGATCAGTTTGACAATGGTGACGGCAGCGAGCATGCCCCGACTGTTGGACGAAACGCTTACCTAAGACTTACACCAACCCGGCAATGCCACCGACCAAGGGTAGACCCGCATAGGGGTTTGCTCTGGGCAGCCCAGCCAACACGGCTTAGGCTGCGGACTTTAGGCCTTTACAGCGCCAGTCTGCGCCAGGTGTCGATCACTGAGTCCGGGTTGAGTGAAATCGAGTCAATGCCCTGCTGCTGCAACCACAACGCAAAGTCCGGGTGGTCGCTTGGTCCCTGGCCACAGATGCCGACGTATTTTCCCTGCGCCTTGCAGGCTTGGATGGCCAGACGGATCAGCGCCTTGACGGCCGGATCGCGCTCGTCGAAGTCGGCTGCCAGCAGTTCCAGTCCGGAATCACGGTCCAGCCCCAGCGTGAGCTGCGTGAGATCGTTCGAACCAATCGAGAAGCCGTCAAAGTACTGCAGGAATTCCGCTGCCAGGATCGCGTTGCTCGGTATCTCGCACATCATGATTAGCTTCAGCCCGACGCCCTGCGGTTGGCCGGCGCCGCGCCGCAGGCCGTGGGCAGCGAGCAATTCGGTCACCTTCTGCGCCTGCGCCAGCGTGCGAACGAAGGGCACCATCACCTGCACATTGTCCAGCCCCATCGCATCGCGCACCCGGACCAGCGCCTCGCACTCCATCGCAAAGGCCTCGCCGAAATCGGCGCTGGTGTAGCGTACGGCACCGCGAAAGCCGAGCATCGGGTTTTCTTCCTCCGGTTCGTAGCGGCTGCCGCCGATGAGCGTGCGGTATTCATTGCTCTTGAAGTCCGACAGGCGCACGATCACCGGCTTGGGCCAGAATGCCGCGGCGATCGTGGCGACGCCCTCCGCCACCCGATCGACGTAAAAGGCCCGCGGCGACGCGTGCCCGCGCGCCACCGACTCCACCGCCTGCTTGAGGTCCGGATCAATGTGGGGATAGTCCAGAATCGCTTTCGGATGCACGCCAATGTTGTTGTTGATGATGAACTCCAGGCGCGCCAGACCAACGCCGGAGTTGGGCAGCTGGCAGAAGTCGAAAGCCAGTTGCGGGTTGCCGATGTTCATCATGATTTTGAGCGGCAGCTCCGGCATGGTTCCGCGCGCGACTTCATGGACTTCCGTCTCCAGCAGCCCGTCATACACGAAGCCGCTATCGCCCTCGGCGCAGCTCACCGTCACCAGCATGCCGTCCTTGAGCGTTTCGGTGGCGTTCGCGCATCCGACCACCGCCGGTATGCCCAGCTCGCGCGCGATGATCGCCGCGTGGCAGGTGCGTCCCCCTCGATTGGTGACGATCGCCGACGCCCGCTTCATCACCGGCTCCCAGTTCGGGTCGGTCATGTCGGTCACCAGCACGTCGCCCGGCTGCACCCGGTCCATCTCGCCGATGCTGTGCACCAGCCGCACCGGTCCGGTACCAATCTTCTGGCCGATGGCACGGCCCTCTGCCAGCACGGCACCGCGGCCCTTGAGCGTGTAGCGGTACTCGGCTTTTCCGGCGCTCTGACTTTTGACCGTCTCGGGCCGTGCCTGGAGGATGTAGATCAGCCCGTCCACGCCATCCTTGCCCCACTCAATGTCCATCGGACGCCCGTAGTGCTCCTCAATCAGCAGCGCGACGCGCGCCAACTGCTCGACGTCGGCGTCGCTCAGCGAATAGCGGTTGCGCAGCTCGGGCGGCACCTCGGTGGTCGTGACCAGGCGCCCATCGGCCTGCGTTTCGGCGGCGCTGGCGAACTGCATCTGCAGCAGCTTGGAGCCCAGGCTGCGCCGGATGATCGCGCGCTTGCCCAGGCGCAGCATCGGCTTGTGCACATAGAACTCGTCGGGGTTGACTGCGCCCTGCACCACGGTCTCACCAAGACCGTAGCTCGACGTGATGAAGACCACGCCGTCGAAGCCGGACTCGGTGTCGATGGTGAACATGACGCCGGCGGCGCCCAGGTCCGAGCGCACCATGCGCTGTACCCCGGCACTCAGCGCCACATGCGCATGGGCAAAGCCCTTGTGCACCCGGTAGCTGATGGCGCGGTCGTTGTACAGCGAGCCGACTACCTCGCGGATTTTGTGCAAAATGTCCTCTATGCCCACCACGTTGAGGAAGCTTTCCTGCTGTCCCGCAAAGGAAGCGTCGGGCAGGTCTTCGGCTGTCGCCGACGAACGCACCGCGAAAGACGCCTGCGGCGCGGCGGCGCTCAGCACGGCGAAGGACGCGCGAATATCCCGCTCCAGCGCTGCCGGGAAGGGCTGCGCTGCGACCATCGCGCGAATGTCGGCACCGGCCGCAGCAAGCGCACGCACGTCGTCGGTGTCAAGCCCAAGAAGACGTTGCTGGATCTTTTGCGCCAATCCGTCGTGCGCAAGAAAGTCCCGAAATGCGTGCGCGGTGGTGGCAAAGCCGGTCGGCACCCGCACCCCGGCGGGCAGATGGGCGATCATCTCGCCGAGGCTGGCGTTCTTCCCGCCCACCGCCTCGACGTCGCCCATTCTTAGGTTCTCAAACGGTACGACCAGGGCGGCCGGTCCAAATAGTGCAGACATGGGGAAACTCCGGAGGTTGAAAATACGGGCGGCGCCCATACCGCCCGGCGCGCGCTGGCGCGGATCCAATCCACGGCGCAGCCTGGGGCCAAAGGCCGGGCGGTGGCGGGTGCGCGCTGCATGGAAATCGGCGGGTGGGGAATCGGGGTCGGGATTCGGGGCGGGGACTGGCCGCATTGTAGGAGTGCGTCCCGCCAGCGACGCAGCCAGCCGCAGCGCCAGCGCACAATAGCGGCCATAGTGCCTCTCGTGCG
>CAISIP010000469.1 GCA_903885415.1 uncultured beta proteobacterium | reverse complement strand
TCATCAGCGACACGCCAGGGCCCGATGTCGCGGTAAAGGCCCGCGCGCCGTTCCAGCCCGCGCCCACCACCATGCCGATCGACGCGATCTCGTCCTCCGCCTGCACAATGGCGTAGCGGTGCTGTCCGCTATCAGGGTCGACCCGGTACTTGGCGCAGTAGCGCTCAAAGGCTTCGGCGACCGACGACGACGGCGTGATCGGGTACCAGGCAGCGACGGTCGCTCCGCCGTACAGGCAGCCCAGCGCGACCGCGGTGTTGCCATCGACGAATATCTGCTTGCCGACCTGATCCGCACGTTGCACCCGGATGCCCAGAGGGGCGTCCAGATGCTCGCTGGCAAAGTCGCGCCCCAGGTGCAGCGCGCGCACATTGGAGTCCAGCAGCTTCTCCTTGCCCTTGTACTGCTCGGCGAACAGTTGCTCGATCACCTGCGCCTCGACCTCGAGCAGCACCGACAGCGCGCCCACATAGACGATGTTCTTGAACAGCTGGCGCTGGCGCGGATCTGAATAGACCGCGTTGCAGATCTCGGTCAGCGGCATGCCGAGCACCTGGATGTCGGAGCGGAAGCGCTCCTTGGGCATCGGCCGGGTGCTGTCGTAAAACAGGTAGCCGCCTGGCTCGATCTCGGCCATGTCGGCGTCCCAGGTTTGCGGGTTCATCGCCACCATCATGTCGATGCCGCCTCGCCTTCCCTGATAGCCCCGGCTCGACACCCTGGCTTCGTACCAGGTCGGCAGGCCCTGGATATTGCTGGGGAAGATGTTGCGCGGGCTGACCGACACCCCCATGCGCAAGATCGCCTTGGCGAACAACTCGTTGGCCGACGCCGATCCGGACCCATTGACATTGGCGAACTTGATGACGAAATCGTTGACTGCTTCAATGCGTTTCATACCGTCTCCACCATGCGGGAGCGCGCCGGCTTGTCGCGGCACCCCGGCCCCGCCTGCACCGTCGACAGCAGGAACTTCTGCATGTCCCAGGCGCCGGTCGGGCAGCGTTCGGCGCACAGACCGCAGTGCAGGCAGACGTCCTCGTCCTTGACCATCACCCGGGTGGTCTTGAGCGGTCCCGACACATACAGGTCCTGTGCCAGATTGAGCGCCGGCGCCTTCAGCCTTGTGCGCAGATCGGCTTCGTCGCCGTTGGCGGTAAAGCTGATGCAGTCCATCGGGCAGATGTCGACGCAGGCGTCGCACTCGATGCACGCGTCCTTGGAAAAAACGGTCTGCACGTCGCAGTTCAGGCACCGGCCTGCTTCCTTGAGCGCGGTCGCCGCGTCGAAGCCCAGCTCCACCTCAACCTTAATGCTCGCCAACGCCTTTTCCGCCTTGGCCCACGGAACCAGGAAGCGCTGGTCGACCGAAATGTCGTTGTCGAAGCTCCATTCGTGGATTCCCATCTTCTGCGAAATCAGGTTGGTCATCGGCGCCGGGCGCTGGTGCACATCCTCGCCCTGCAACAGCCGGTCCATCGACACCGCCGCCTCGTGGCCGTGGGCAACCGCCGTGATGATGTTCTTCGGGCCGAAGGCCGAGTCGCCGCCAAAAAAGATATGCGGCACGCTTGACTGGAAGTTGTCCTGACCCAGCACCGGCAGCCCCCAACTGTCGAACGCAATGCCGCTGTCGGCCTCGATCCACGGAAAAGCATTCTCCTGCCCGACCGCTATCAACACCGCGTCGCATTCGATCAGCACATCGGGTTCTCCGGTTGGAATCAGGCTGCGCCGGCCCTTGTCGTCGTAAACCGCCTTGACGATCTCGAACTTCATTCCGGTCAGCTGGCCGTCGCGGTGCTCGAAAGACTTGGGGACATGGAAATTGATGATCGGTATGCCCTCGTGCTGCGCGTCCTCTTTCTCCCAGGCAGACGCCTTCATCTCGTCAAAGCCGCTGCGCACGATTACCTTGACCTCGGTGCCACCAAGGCGCCGCGACGATCGACAGCAGTCCATGGCGGTGTTGCCGCCACCGAGAACGATCACCCGCTGGCCGATGCGGGTAATGTGGCCAAAGGAAACCGAAGCCAGCCAGTCGATCCCGATATGGATGTTGTCCCGGATCTCGCTGCGTCCGGGCAGATCCAGGTCGCGGCCGCGCGGTGCGCCGCAGCCCACAAAAATGGCGTCGTAACCTTGCACCATCAGCGCCTTCATCGATGCGATGCGCTCGCCGCTGCGGAAGTCCGCGCCCAGGTCCAGGATGTAACCGGTCTCCTCGTCGATCACCGTCTCGGGAAGGCGAAAGCGCGGTATCTGGGTGCGGATGAAACCACCCGCCTTGCGCTCGGCATCGAAAATAGTGACCTCATAGCCCAGCGGCAGCAGGTCGCGGGCGACGGTCAGTGAGGCCGGACCCGCCCCGACACAGGCGATGCGCTTTCCGTTGCGCGGTGCGACCTGTGGCATGCGCTTGCGCACGTCGTCTTTCAGGTCGGCGGCCACCCGCTTGAGCCTGCAGATCGCCACCGGTTCGGGCTTGCTGCCGTTGCTTTCCTCGACCCGGCTGCGCCTGCAGGCGGGCTCGCAGGGGCGGTCGCAGGTGCGCCCCAGAATGCCGGGAAACACGTTGGAGGTCCAGTTCACCATGTAGGCGTCCGAGTAGCGCCCCTGCGCGATCAGGCGGATGTACTCGGGAACCGGGGTGTGGGCCGGACATGCCAGTTGGCAATCGACGACCTTGTGAAAATAGGCTGGATTGGCGATATCGGTAGGCTGCAAGAATGCTCTCCTGTGCGCTGGTTCGCCTCCCTGGTTGGCAAACTCCGTTGGCCTACAGTCTACGCCGATAGCCGAGGGCTCAGCTGCGGCTGCCTGCCAGGGCAGAAAATGCCAGGATCACTTCGGCGGGCGCCTGCACCATTTCAACCAGCACGCCCTCGCCGGCAATCGGAAATTCCGCGCTGGCCTTGGGGTGCAGAAAACAGATGTCAAAGCCGGCGGCCCCCTTGCGGATGCCTCCCGGGGCGAACCGGACCCCCTGCCCGCTTAGCCACTCGACCGCGGCCGGCAAGTCGTCTATCCACAGACCCACATGGTTGAGCGCGGTGGCGTGCACCGCTGGCTTGGCCTGCGGGTCCAGCGGCTGCATCAGGTCGACCTCGACCTTGAGCGGGCCCGCGCCGATGCTGCAGATGTCCTCGTCGACGTTTTCGCGCTCGGACACAAAATGGCCGCTCAGCTCCAGCCCGAGCATGTCGATCCACAATCGACGCAGCCGCTGCTTGTCCAGCGCGCCAATGGCGATCTGCTGGATTCCGAGTACCTTGAATGGGCGTGGTGTCATGGCTTGCACAGGTAGGGGTAGAGCACGCTCCGGGGGGCGCGACGACAGGCCGCTTCCCATCAGGAAAACTCGACGATGGCCTGATCGACTACCAGCGATTCGCCTTTGCTCGCCAGCACCTTCGCGACCACGCCGTCGGCAACGGCGAACAGCACATTTTCCATCTTCATGGCCTCGATCACCGCAATCCGCTCACCGGACTGCACCTTCTGGCCGGGTTGCACCGCGACCTCTACCAGCAGACCCGGCATCGGCGACAGGATGAAGCGGCTCATGTCGGGTGGCGGCTTGTGCGGCATCAGGCTGTGCAGCTGCGCCATGCGGTGGGAGACGACCAGCACCTCGATGCGCGCGCCGTTGTGCTGTAGCCGCAGTCCGAGCGGATTGCGCGCCGATGCCCGCTCGACCTGCGCGGTGAAGGGTTCGCCATTGACGCTTCCGCGCAGGCAGATATCGTTGAGTCGCCCAACGCAGCAGATCGCGTAGCGCTTGCCGCCTACGCCAATCGTCGCCGATCCGGTTTCGCCGACGAACTCGTCGACATGCACCGGGTGATAGACATGCCGACCGTCCGACCCCAGCGCGATGACGGTGTAGTCCTTGCCGACCTGCACGCCGTAACCGGGCAACTGTCCGCTGATGCTGAGCGCGCGTTCGCGCGACTTGCGCCGCACAAAAGCCGCCAGCGCGAGCATGAAGCCGGGGTCATCGTGCACCACCTGCTCGGCCAGAAAGCCACCGGCGTAATGCTGCGCGATGAATCCGGTGTTGAAGTCGCCAGCGGCAAAGTCCGGATGCGCCAGCAGCGCAGACTGAAAAGCAATGTTGCTCGAGACGCCGCGGATCACGAAGCCATTGAGCGCGTCGCGCATCATCGCGATCGCCTGCGCGCGGTCGCGCCCGTGCACGATCAGCTTGGCGATCATCGAGTCGTAGTACATCGGTATCTCGCCGCCCTCGTGCACGCCGGTGTCGACCCGAACGCCGTTCCAGCGCCCGGTGTCGGCGGCGGCCATGGTCTGCTGCGGAGGCGCAAAGCGCACCAGCCTGCCGGTGCTGGGAAGGAAGTTGCGAAACGGATCCTCGGCGTTGATGCGGCATTCGATCGCCCAGCCGTCGCGCCGCACCTGCTGCTGCGTCAGCGGCAAGGCCTCGCCGGCGGCGACGCGGATCATCAGCTCGACCAGGTCCAGCCCGGTGATGCATTCGGTCACCGGATGCTCCACCTGCAGCCGGGTATTCATTTCAAGAAAGTAGAAGCTCTGGTCGCGCCCGACGACAAACTCCACCGTTCCCGCGCTCTCGTAGCGCACCGCACGGGCCAGCGCAACCGCCTGCTCGCCCATCGCCTTGCGCGTCGCCTCGCTGATGAAGGGGCTGGGCGCCTCCTCGATCACCTTTTGGTGGCGCCGCTGTATCGAGCACTCGCGCTCGTTGAGGTAAATGATGTTGCCCTGGCTGTCGCCGATGAGCTGCATTTCAATATGGCGCGGTTGCTCGACGAACTTCTCGATGAAGACACGGTCGTCGCCAAAGCTGTTACGCGCCTCGTTGCGGCAACTGGTGAAGCCGTCGAAGGCCTCCTTGTCGTCAAGGGCCACGCGCAGTCCCTTGCCGCCGCCGCCGGCGCTGGCTTTGATCATCACCGGGTAGCCAATGCCTCGCGCTATCTCGACCGCCTCCTGCGGGCTCAGCACCGGCTCGTTGACGCCGGGTATGCAATTCACCCCCGCGGCGGCGGCGAGCTTCTTGGATGCGATTTTGTCGCCCATGGCGGCGATCGCATGGTGCTTGGGGCCGATAAAGACGATTCCCTGCTCCTCGACGCGGCGTGCGAACTCGGCGTTTTCGCTCAGAAAACCATAGCCCGGATGTACCGCCTGCGCACCGGTCTGCTGGCACGCCGCGATGATGCGGTCGATCAGCAGGTAGCTCTCGCGGCTGGGGGCCGCGCCTATATGCACCGCCTCGTCGGCGAGTGCCACATGGCGCGCTTCGCGGTCGGCATCGGAAAAGACGGCGACGCTGCGGATGCCCATTTTGCGTGCACTCTGGATCACCCGGCAGGCTATTTCGCCACGGTTGGCGATCAGTATCTTTGTGAACATGGGCTTCCTAAAAGGGTGTTTCTTGCCTGCTGCAGCGCCGCGCCCGCATCACAGCGGAATATTGCCGTGCTTGCGCCACGGATTTTCGACCTTCTTGTCGCGCAGCATGAGCAGGCTGCGGCAGATGCGCTTGCGCGTCTCCGAGGGCAGGATCACGTCGTCGATGTAGCCGCGCGCGCCGGCGACAAAGGGATTGGCAAAGCGCGCTTTGTACTCGGCCTCGCGCGCTGCGAGCTTGTCTGGGTCTGCCTTGTCTTCGCGGAAGATGATCTCCACCGCGCCCTTGGCGCCCATCACCGCGATTTCGGCGCTGGGCCAGGCGAAGTTGACGTCGCCGCGCAGGTGCTTCGAACTCATCACGTCGTAGGCGCCGCCGTAGGCTTTGCGGGTGATGACCGTGACCTTGGGGACCGTGCATTCGGCGTAGGCATACAACAGCTTGGCGCCGTGTTTGATGATGCCGCCGTACTCCTGGCTGGTGCCTGGCATGAAGCCCGGTACATCGACGAAGGTGATCACCGGTATGTTGAAGGCGTCGCAGAAGCGGACGAAGCGCGCCGCCTTGATCGACGACTTGATGTCCAGGCAGCCCGCCAGCACCAGCGGCTGGTTGGCGACGATGCCCACCGTACTGCCGTCCATGCGGGCAAAGCCGATGAGGATATTGCGTGCGTAGTCGGTCTGCAACTCGAAGAAGTCGCCGTCATCGACCACCTTGGCGATCAGCTCCTTCATGTCGTAGGCCTTGTTCGCGTTGGCGGGAACCAGCGTGTCTAAACTCGCGTCGGTCCGATCGGCCGGGTCGCCACTGGGGCGCACCGGCGCCTTTTCGCGGTTATTCAGCGGCAGGTAGTTGTAGAACCGGCGCAGCATCAGCAGCGCGTCCACGTCGTTCTCAAAAGCCAGATCGGCGACGCCGCTCTTGGTCGTGTGCGCCACCGCGCCGCCGAGTTCCTCGGCGCTGACCTCCTCGTGCGTCACCGTCTTCACCACCTCGGGCCCGGTGACAAACATGTAGGAGCTGTCCTTGACCATGAAGATGAAGTCGGTCATCGCTGGCGAATAGACCGCGCCACCGGCGCAGGGTCCCATCACCATGCTGATCTGCGGCACCACGCCGCTGGCCATCACATTGCGCTGGAAGACCTCCGCGTAGCCTCCGAGCGAGGCGACACCCTCTTGGATGCGCGCGCCGCCCGAATCGTTCAGCCCGATCACCGGCGCTCCGACCTTCATCGCCTGGTCCATCACTTTGCAGATTTTCTCGGCGTGCGCCTGCGACAGCGCACCACCGAACACGGTGAAGTCCTGGCTGAAAACAAAGACCAGCCGACCGTTAATCATCCCGTAGCCGGTGACCACGCCGTCGCCGGGAATCCTCTGGTCTTGCATGCCGAAGTCGACACAGCGGTGCTCGACGAACATGTCCCACTCCTCGAAGCTGCCTTCGTCGAGCAGAATTTCCAGCCGCTCACGCGCCGTCAGCTTGCCTTTGGCATGCTGGGCTGCAATGCGCTTCTCGCCGCCGCCCAGGCGCGCCAACGCGCGCTTGGCTTCAAGTTGTTGCAAGGTGTCGTTCATCGCTTGTCTCCGTCGTGTGGGCTATGGGGGTTCAGGCGCTGCGGCCCTGCGAGCGCGCGAAAAGGTCGAGCAATTCGCCTGCACCCAGCGAGGCGAGCATTCGGCCGTTGGCGACGTCGTCTGCGATGGCGCTAAGCCGGCCCTGAACCATGGGATCCTCGCGAAAAGCCCGGCGCAGGCCGGCGTCAACCCGCTCCCACATCCAGGCCAGCGCCTGGCGCTGGCGGCGCAGCGCCATGGCGCCGCTGTCGTGCTGCAGTTGGCGAAAATGCACCACCGCCGTCCAGAATTCGGCCACCCCCTGCCCGAGCAGCGCGCTCAGCTGCAATGCCTGCGGGTGCCAGCGCTTCGGGTCGTGCTGCGCACCGGTTGGGCTGCCGTGCTGTCCGAGCAGCCGCAGCGAGGAGCTTATCTGCGACTGCGCGCGCATGGCGGCGGCGCTGTCGAGGTCCGCTTTGTTAACCAGCACCAGGTCGGCGAGTTCCATCACGCCCTTCTTGATCGCCTGCAGTTCGTCACCGGCATTGGGCAGTTGCATCAGCACGAACATGTCGGTCATGCCGGCCACCGCCAGCTCGCTCTGGCCGACGCCGACCGTCTCGACGATCACCACGTCGTAGCCGGCGGCCTCGCACACCCGCATCGCCTCGCGGGTGTGCTCGGCAACGCCGCCTAGCGTCCCCCCCGACGGGCTCGGCCGGATAAACGCGCGCTCGTGCACCGACAGCTTGTCCATCCGCGTTTTGTCGCCCAGAATCGAACCGCCAGAAAGCGCCGAAGAAGGGTCGACCGTCAGCACCGCGACCCGCATTCCCTGCCCGATCAGGTGCAAGCCCAGCACCTCGATGAAGGTCGACTTGCCGACCCCCGGCACCCCGCTCAGTCCCAGCCTGAATGCGCGCCCGGTATGGGGCATCAGCGCGCCGAGCAGCGCCTGTGCGCGCGCACGGTGGTCGGCACGGGTCGACTCCAGCAGCGTGATCGCCTTGGCCATGGCGCGGCGCTGCGCGGCACCGGCATCGTGCGTGATCGCCTGCTGCAGGTCTTGGGCGTCGGACATCGGCCGGCTTCAGCCGCGCTACCCGGCGCCGGACGACGCCGCATCGGCGAGCGCCTTGCCGATCTGCTCAAGCACATCGCTGGCCGATACCGGGATCGGCGTGCCAGGGCCGTAGATGCCCTTGACGCCGGCGGCGTACAGCATCTCGTAATCCTGCCGCGGCACGACGCCGCCGACGAATACCACGATGTCACCGCCCCCTTGTTTGTGCAACTCGGCGATGATCGCCGGCACCAGTGTCTTGTGGCCGGCGGCGAGCGTGGAAACGCCTACCGCGTGCACATCGTTTTCGATCGCCTGGCGCGCGCATTCCTCGGGCGTCTGGAACAGCGGACCGATGTCGACGTCAAAACCCAGATCGGCAAAGGCAGTCGCCACCACCTTGGATCCGCGGTCGTGGCCGTCCTGCCCGAGCTTGGCGATCAGCACCCGCGGTTGGCGACCTTGTTCGGCGGCGAATTGCCGGATCCTGCCCTTGAGCGCGTCCCAGAATTGCATGCTGTCGACTCCGGTGGAGGAAGCGTCGAAGGACGCTGCGTAGACGCCGCTGACCTTGTGCGTGTCGGCGCGGTGGCGCCCGAAGGCTTTTTCGAGTGCGTCGCTGACCTCGCCCACGGTGGCGCGCCGGCGCATCGCTTCGATGGATAACGCCAGCAGGTTGCCGCTGCCGTCGCTGGCCGCTGCCGTCAGCGCGCCCAGCGCCGCTGCCACAGCGGCGGGGTCGCGTGCCGCCCGGATCGCCTGCAGGCGCTGGATCTGGCTCTCGCGCACCGCGACATTGTCGATATCGCGCGCGTCGATCGCCTCCTCGCTCGGCAGCCTGTACTTGTTGACGCCGACGATCACATCCTTGCCCGAATCGATGCGCGCCTGCTTGCTGGCCGCCGCTTCCTCAATCTTGAGCTTGGCCCAGCCGCTGTCGACCGCCTTCACCATGCCGCCCATGGCCTCGACCTCCTCGATGATCGTCCAGGCGGCGTCGGCCATGTCCTGCGTCAGCTTTTCCATCATGTAGCTGCCAGCCCAAGGGTCAATCACCTGCGCAATGTGGGTTTCTTCCTGGATGATCAGTTGGGTGTTGCGCGCGATGCGGGCAGCGAATTCCGTCGGCAGCGCGATGGCCTCGTCAAAGCTGTTGGTATGCAGGCTCTGGGTGCCGCCAAACACCGCCGCCATCGCCTCGATGGTGGTGCGGACAATGTTGTTATAGGGATCCTGCTCGGTCAGCGACCAGCCCGAAGTCTGGCAATGGGTGCGCAGCATCAGGCTCTTCGGATTCTTCGCAGCAAAAGCTTTCATGATCCGGCACCACAGGAGCCGCGCAGCGCGCATCTTGGCGACCTCCAGGTAAAAGTTCATTCCGACCGCCCAAAAGAAGCTCAGCCGCGGCGCGAATGCATCGACGTCCATGCCCCGAGAGACCGCGGTGCGCACATATTCCTGCCCGTCGGCCAGCGTAAAGGCCAGTTCCAGCGCCTGGTTGGCGCCGGCCTCTTGCATGTGGTAACCCGAGATGCTGATCGAGTTAAAGCGCGGCATATGCTGCGCGGTGTAGGCGATGATGTCGCCGATGATGCGCATCGACGGCAGCGGCGGATAGATGTAGGTGTTGCGGACCATGAACTCCTTGAGGATGTCGTTCTGGATCGTCCCGCTCAGCTGATCCTGCCCCACCCCCTGCTCCTGCGCCGCGACGATATAGCCGGCGAGCACCGGCAGTACCGCGCCGTTCATCGTCATCGACACGCTGACCTTGTCAAGCACGATCTGGTCGAAAAGGATCTTCATGTCTTCGACGCTGTCAATCGCCACGCCGGCCTTGCCGACATCGCCCGTCACGCGCGGATGGTCCGAGTCGTAGCCGCGGTGCGTGGCCAGGTCGAATGCCACCGAAACCCCCTGCCCGCCGGCCGCCAGCGCCTGACGGTAAAACGCGTTGGATTCTTGCGCTGTCGAGAAGCCGGCGTACTGGCGGATCGTCCATGGCCGCACCGCGTACATGCTCGCCTGGGGCCCGCGCAGGTAGGGCTCGAATCCTGGCAGGGTATCGGTGAACGGCAATGCCGCCGTATCGGCCGCCGTATACAGCGGCTTGACCACGATGCCCTCGGGCGTATGCCAGTTCAGCGCATCCAGATCGCCGCCCGGTGCAGATTTCGCCGCTGCGCTGCGCCATGCCTGCAGGCTCGGCGCTGCAAATTCCGTTGCGGGCAGGTTGGCCGGGATGCCGGCCTCAGGGGGATCTTGTCTCATCGCGTCCGTTCGGGTCCTTGTGTCGGTTCTTGCGTCGGTTCTTGTGCGTCTACATACGCGGACAGGCCGCCACCCATTGTTGCCAACTATTCACGCGCGACCTTGCCCACCGCTTACGCAAAAAGCCAGGGCGCGCCGGGGCAATTATCCCTTCCACGCGGGGGCCCGCGCGGCGCAGCCACAGAAGCTTCGCGCGCTCGACTGGCGCAGCCGCTCCGGACCGACGGCGGGCGAAGTCGCATCGCGCCCCAGCGCTTTGCCACGCACACCCATGACAAAGCTACCGGCTAGCACCGCAGATTGTCACTGGCGCGGGCGACTGGCTTTTTTTAGCATGGGGGCGTTCATCCAGTGGACTGTTCTCTAGTAACAACCTTCTTATCCATCTTCAAAGGACCCCCATGCTGTCACACACAAAGTACCTGTCTTTGAGCGCTGCTCCAACGCATGTCAAACCCGCTGCATCGCAGCTGCGCAGCAAAATTTGGGCGCGGGCCTTGCGCAAGAAACTGTTGTCGGCCCTGGTGTTGGGCGCGCTCGCAAG
>CAISIP010000468.1 GCA_903885415.1 uncultured beta proteobacterium | reverse complement strand
GCTTCACCAAAACTTTGGGCCACCGTCGATGCCCACGCACCGGCGCAATTGAGCAGGAATCGCGAGCGCAGTTCAAGGCCGCTGGCGGCGCGCAGAACGAATTGCTCGCCGTCGTGTGCCATTGCGTCGACCCGGGTGCGTTCGCGGACCTGCGCGCCCAGTCGTGCGGCGGCGCGCGCAAATGCCGGCGACACGAGACGCGGGTTCGCGTGCCCGTCCTGCGGGCAAAGTGAGCCACCGATGGCGCGCTCGCCCAGCCAGGGATGGCGAGCGCGCAGCGCCTTGGCGTCCAGCATTTCCAGTCCCATGCCGAACCCTGCGCTGCGTTCGCGGTAGACCTCCAGCGAAGCGAGCTCAGCCTGACTGCGTGCGACCTTCAAGTGTCCCGATCGGATGTATTCACCGTCGATGCCGATGAGTTCCTGCAACCGACACCAGATGCCGTGGGCGCGCTGCGCCAGCGGCAATTGCGACAGGGGTCTGCCCTGGCGGCGAACCCCGCCGTAATTGACCCCACTTGAGCGCGAGCCGCAGAAGTCCCGCTCGAGCAGGGTGACCGAAAAGCCCATGCGACGCAGCGCCAGCGCCGCAGAAGCGCCGACGATTCCACCACCGATGATGGCTACGTCGGCAGCCAGTTTTTCCATCACGGCGCCTCCTGCGACGTGAGCACGTGCGTCAGCCTGAAAGGTATCGGCTTGATCGGCGGCTGACCGCGCAGCCTTCCGACTGCCTGCACCGGCTGTGCGCTGCAGTGCGCCAGAATTTCGCCCGCCGCGGCGGCGCAGACGCGGCCCTGGCAGCGGCCCATCCCAACGCGGGTCAGGGCCTTGAGCCGATTCAGCTCGGTCGCGCCATTCTCGCGCGAAGTTCTACGAAGTTCGCCGGCACTCACTTCTTCGCAGCGGCATACTAGAAGATCATCCGGTGCCTGCGCTGCCCACTGGGCTGGAAAGGGAAAGGCACGCTCAAGCCCGGCTCGAAAGCGCTGCTTGCGCGCGAGCTGGCGCTCCAGCGTGGCGCCACGGGCCTGCGGGCCAAGGGCCCGCCCCGTGTCGGCGAGCAGTGCCAACGCAGCGCGCTCGCCGGCCCATTCGGCGGCGTCGGCGCCCAGGATCGCCGCCCCGTCACCTGCCAGGTAGACGCCGGCGACGCTGGTGCGTCCGGCAGCGTCGCATTCGGGCAGCCAGGCGCGCTGCAGGGCGTTGAAGCCGAAGCGGCAGCCCAGGATGTCGGCCAGTTGGGTTTCCGACTGCAGCCCGTAGCCAAAGCCGACCGCGTCGCAGTCGAGTTCGTGCTCGGTGCCGGCCTGGCTCCAGCGCAGCGCGCGCACGCGGCTTTCGCCCAGCACCTGCAGCGGCCGAACGCCGCGATGCAGCGCGACGCCATGGGCACGTAGCCACGCGACCAGGTACAGGCCTCGGGCCAGCAGCCCCGGGTCTGCCATGAGGGCGGGAAGGGCGGCTAGCTGCTGGCCGAACGTCGCGGTGTCGAGCACTGCCGCCACCTGCGCGCCTGCCTTCGCGTACTGCCAGGCGGTCAGGTACAGCAGCGGCCCAGTGCCGAGGAAAGCCACCCGGCTACCGATCGCGCAGCCCTGGTATTTGAGCGCCACCTGCGCGCCGCCCAGCGTGAAAACGCCGGGGGTGGTCCAGCCCGCGAAGGGCAGCACCCGGTCGGTCGCGCCCGTGGCCACGATCAGGTGGCTGTAGGCCAGCGTCGACGTCTGTTCCTGGTGCAGCAGGTCGAGCTTGCCGCCCTCGGCGTTCCACACCAGCGTTTGCCCGCGGTAGTCGATGTCGGACAGCATCGCTCGCATCGCAGCGTGCACATCGCGTGCGCGTGCGGTGTCTAAACCGTACAAGGTCGCCTTGCTGCGTTGAAAGTGCGCTGGTGGTTGGCGGTAGATCTGGCCGCCGAACAGCGGCGCCTCGTCGACGACGACAGGCCGCAGGCCATAGCGCAGCAGCGTCTGCGCAGCGCGGATGCCCGCCGGTCCGGCGCCGATGACCACCGGCTGCAGCGCGGCGCTCATGGCTTGGCGCCCGGTCGACTGAGCAGCCGCAGTCCGGCGGTGATGAAGGTCGAACAGGCGCGCAGGCGTTGTCCCGACTCGGTGCACATCCAGCAGTCCTGGCAGGCGCCCATGAGGCAAAACCCGGCCCTGCCCGAGCCGCTGAATTCGGTGACCCGCAAGCGCGCGCCCTGTGTCAGCACAGCGGTCAGCACGGTGTCCCCCACGAGCGCTTCAAGCGCTTGCCCGTCCAGCGTGAAGGCGACGCGCTCGCGCTGTGTCTCGGCCAGGCGCAGGAAGATTGCATCGCGCTGCGTGGCCTTCATTTTCCGCCCACCAGAATCCGGTCCAGGCCGTACAGCCGGTCGAGCAGCACCATCACGGCGGCCGTGAACCCGACCATCAACGCCGAAGCCGCTGCCATCAGCGGGTCGATCGATTCTGTCGCGTACATGTACATGCGAACCGGCAGCGTGACGGTCGATGGCGCGGTGACGAAGATCGACATCGTGACTTCGTCGAAGCTGTTGATGAAGGCCAGCAGCCAGCCGCCGGCGACGCCGGGCAGGATCATCGGCAGCGTGATGCGCCTAAAGACGGTGAAGTGGCTTGCACCCAGCGATAGGGCGGCCTGCTCGCAGCTGCGGTCAAAGCCGGTTGCCGCAGCCACGACCAGCCGCATCACGTAGGGGGTGACGATCACCACATGCGCCAGTACCAGCCAGCCAAAACTGCCGGTGGCGCCGATCAGCGAAAAGCTTCGCAAGATGGCGATTCCCAGCACCAGATGCGGTATCACGAGCGGCGACAGGAACAGCGCGTTGAGCGCGTCGCGGCCGGCAAACGCATGGCGTGTGATCGCTAGGCCGGCGGGTACTGCGACCAGCGTTGCCAGCGTGGCCGCCGACAGTGCGAGCCACAGGCTGTTCCAGAACGACTGCATCAGGTCGGCGTGCGCGAATACCGCCTTGAACCAGCGCAGCGACAAGTGGGTACTCGGAATGGTCAGCGTGTTCTCGGGCGTGAAGGCGACCGCGCAGACAATCAGCAACGGCGCGAGCATGAAGGCGATCACGCAGGCGTTAAAGGCGAGGGCCAAGGGGCTGTTCTTCGCCATCGCCTAGCCCATCGATTTCTTGTAGTTGCGCTCAACGAAATGGTTGTAGCTCAGCATCACGACCAAGTTCGCCAGCAGCAGCAGCAGCGCCACCGCAGCGCCCAGTGGCCAGTTCAGTTCGTGCAGGTATTCGTCGTAGACCACGGTGGCGACCATTTTCAGGCGCCTGCCGCCGAGCAGGCCCGGTATCGCAAAGGCGCTCGCGCTCAGGCCAAAAACGATCAGGCTTCCCGAAAGAATGCCCGGCATCACCTGCGGCAGCACGATGCGCCGCAGCACGGTGAAGGGTGCTGCCGACAGCGACAGCGCTGCGTTCTCGACGGCCGGGTCGAGCTTGTGCAGCGAGGTCCACACCGGAATGACCATGAACGGCAGCATGACATGCACCAGTGCGATGATCACCGCGGCTTCGGTGTACAGAATGCGCACCGGACCCAGGCCCAGCGACTGCAGGGCCTGGTTGACCGGCCCCTGGGGGCCGAGCAGCATACTCCAGCCAAAGGCCCGAACGACCACGGACACCAGCAGCGGTGCGAGCACCACCAGCAGACAGATTGCGCGCCAGGGGTCGCGCATGCGGCTCAGCACATAGGCCTCTGGCGCGCCAATGGCGATGCAGATCAGCGTGGTCAAGGCAGACACCCAGAAGGTGCGCCAGAAAATGCCATGGTAGTACTCGTCGCCCAGCACAGCCGCGTAGTGCGCCAGCGTGAAGCCATCCTGCACGCCCGTGGCGTGGCTGAAGACATGGAACGACAGCACAGTGGTAAGCGCCAGCGGAACCAGCAGCAGGCTGCCGAACAGCAGCAGCGCAGGCGCTGACAGCGCCCATGGCATCGCGGTTGCGCCTAGCTTCACCGTAGCACGCGCATTGCGTTACCAGACCATTGCAGGCCGACGCGCTCGCCTTCGGTAGGAACGCGCGCGTCGCCGTTGGTGCATACGACCGCGAGTTCGCCCAGATCGGTGTCCATGCGGCAGAGCCACTGGCTACCAAGAAAAAAGCGGGCGCTGACGTGGCCGTCCAGGCGCCCCTGGCCGGCGGCGACGAAGCGGATGCGCTCGGGCCGCAGGCTGAGCGCCACGGCGGCGCCCGCAAGCAGTCCGATCCCGTCGACTTCGAACTGCATCGGACCCGCGCTGATGATCGCCTGCGCGCCGGTGTCGGCCACCCGGCCCTCGATCAGGTTGGCCTTGCCTACAAAACCCGAGATGAAGCGCGACTGCGGCTGCTCGTACAGCCGGAAGGGTTCGTCGATTTGCGTGACACGCCCGGCTTGCATCACGACCACCCGGTCGCTGATCGACATCGCTTCGGTCTGGTCATGCGTGACCATG
>CAISIP010000467.1 GCA_903885415.1 uncultured beta proteobacterium | reverse complement strand
TTCGACATCGACGCCAACGGCATCCTGCACGTGGGCGCCAAGGACAAGGGAACCGGCAAGGAAAACAAGATCACCATCAAGGCCAACTCCGGGCTGACCGAAGCCGAAATCCAGCAGATGGTGAAAGACGCAGAGCTCAATGCCGCTGACGACAAGCGCAAGCTCGAAATGGTGCAGTCGAGAAACCAGGCCGAGGCCAGCCTGCACAGCGTCAGGAAGAGCCTGACCGAATACGGCGACAAACTCGAGGGCGGCGAGAAGGAGAAGATCGAGGCCGCGATGAAGGGACTCGAGGATGCGCTCAAGGCCGAGGACAAGGACGCGATCGACGAAAAGAACACCGCCTTGATGGCGGCGAGCCAGAAGCTGGGCGAGAAGATGTACGCCGATATGCAGGCCAAGCAGGCGGGCGCCGAGGGCGGCGCACCGGGTGGCGAGAGCGCCGCAGCGGGTGCTGCCGGTGGCGCGAAGCCTTCGGACGACGACGTCGTCGATGCCGAGGTGAAGGAAGTCAAGCGGGCTTGATCGCACCCCAAACTGCAGGCTCAACACGCCGCGTCTGAAGGATTCCTGCGGGAATCTTCAGCGCGGCGATCTGTTTTTTTGATTGCTTTCCATAGCGCAGCGTATTGCTAGCTGACCGAGAACGACAATGGCCAAAAAAGACTATTACGAAACGCTGGGGGTTCCGAAGAACGCTTCGGACGAGGAAATAAAGAAGTCCTACCGCAAGCTTGCGATGAAGCATCACCCTGACCGCAATCAGGGCGCCTCGTCCAAGGCCTCGGAGGAGCGCTTCAAGGAGGCCAAAGAAGCCTACGAAATGCTGTCGGACCCACAAAAGCGGGCCGCCTACGACCAGTATGGCCACGCCGGCGTGGACCCGAATATGCGGGGACCGGGTGGCGCAGGCGCAGAGGGAGTGGGTGGCTTTGCCGAGGCCTTTGGCGACATATTTGGCGACATGTTCGGACAGCAGCGCGGACGCGCCGGCGGCGGCGGACGCCAGGTGTTTCGCGGCGGCGACCTCAGCTACGCGATGGAAATCACCCTGGAGGAGGCCGCCCGCGGCAAGGACGCCCAGATCCGCATTCCAAGCTTCGAGGCCTGCGAGGTCTGCCATGGCGCCGGGGCGAAGCCTGGAACACAGGTAAAGGCCTGCGCCACCTGCGCCGGTTCAGGCGCGGTACAGATGCGCCAGGGCTTCTTCAGTGTGCAGCAGACCTGCCCGACCTGCCGTGGCGCCGGCAAGGTAATTCCCGAGCCCTGCGCAGCCTGCCAGGGACAGGGGCGGGTCAAGAAACAGAAAACCCTTGAGGTCAAGATCCCTGCCGGCATCGACGGCGGCATGCGCATCCGCAGCACAGGCAACGGCGAACCGGGCACCAATGGCGGTCCGGCCGGCGATCTGTACATAGAAATCCGGCTCAAAAAACACGACATATTCGAGCGCGAAGGCGACGACCTGCACTGCTCGGTTCCGATCAGCATCGTCACCGCTTCGCTAGGCGGCGAGATCGACGTTCCGACGCTCTCGGGAAAGGCCGCCATCGACATACCCGAAGGCACCCAGACTGCCAAGCAATTCAGGCTGCGCGGCAAGGGAATCAAGGGCGTTCGCTCCAGCTATCCCGGCGACCTCTACTGCCATATTCTGGTGGAAACCCCGGTGAAGCTCAGCGAGCACCAGCGCAAACTGCTGCGCGAACTCGACGAGTCGCTGCAAAAAGGCGGCAGCAAGCATTCACCCAGTGGCGACAGCTGGACCGACCGCCTGAAGAGCTTTTTCAGTTAAAACCGCGCCGCTTGCGACCCGGTAACGCTCCCCGCATCACCAGGCGCGATCGGAACGGTTTGGCGGCGTTCGTCAGGCCGACCCCGGGGCCAGCAGACGCCCGCGGGTTTCGGCGTACTCGCGCTTGAGGCGCGCCACCAGATCGGCGGTGCTCTGCACCCGGTCGACGACACCGATGCCTTGGCCACAACCCCAGATGTCTTTCCAGGCCTTGGGGGCGGCTTCACCAGAAAAATTCATGGTTCTCGCCTCTCCCTGCGGAAGTTGCTCGGGGTCGAGTCCGGCAGCACGGATGCTTGAAGCCAGGTAATTGCCATGCACGCCGGTGAACAGGTTGCTGTAGACAATGTCGTCCGAGTCGGAATCGACGATCGCCTGCTTGTAGGCCTCGGCGGCGCGCGCCTCGTGCGTCGCGATAAAGGCCGATCCGATGTACGCGAAGTCTGCGCCCATCGCCTGCGCTGCAAGCACCGCGCCGCCACTGGCGATCGCACCCGACAAGGCCACCGGCCCGTCAAACCACTGGCGAATCTCCTGGATCAACGCAAACGGACTCTTCACGCCCGCATGGCCGCCGGCACCGGCGGCGACTGCCACCAGTCCGTCGGCGCCCTTCTCGATGGCCTTGTGCGCAAACTTGTTGTTGATGATGTCGTGCAGCACAACGCCGCCATAACTGTGGGCTGCGGCGTTGACCTCCTCGCGCGCGCCCAGGCTGGTGATGATGATCGGCACCTTGTACTTGACGCACATTTGCACGTCATGGTCGAGCCGGTCATTGCTCTTGTGGACGATTTGGTTGATGGCGAAGGGGGCTGCAGGCTGCCCGGGATGGGCCCGGTTGTGCGCGGCCAGCGTCTCGGTGATTTCGGCCAGCCACTCGTCGAGCTGCGAGGCCGGGCGCGCGTTGAGAGCGGGCATGGCGCCGACAACGCCGGCGATGCATTGCGCGATTACCAACTTGGGCGTACTGATGATAAAAAGCGGTGCGCCGATGATCGGTAGCGGCAGATGCTGCAGGGGCTGGGGAAGTGTGGACATGGGAATATTTTCGGTTTCCAGAATCGGAGCGGAAAAAGGATGGGCTCAAAACGCCTCAAGCGCCAATGCCGTGACGCTGTCTGCGCCCTCCACGATGCTGTCGCGCATTCCCGGCGCCTTGTTCAGCAAGTGCTCGGCATAAAACCGTGCGGTCGCGATCTTGGCGCGCATGAAACCGGACTCTTCGCCCGCCGCAAGCGCGGCTTCGGCGACCAGCAGCGCGCGCGCCATCTGCCAGCCGGCCATCAGGTTGCCCGCGAGCATGAGGTAAGGGACACTGCCGGCGAAGACCGCGTTGGGCGACGCCTTGGTGTGCCCGGCTACGAACTGCACCACGTCGACGAAGGCCAGGCGTGCCGCCTTCAGCCTGCGGGCTACCACCCGTGCGGCTTCGCTGTCGCTGGCGCCGAGTTCGGTCTCGGTTCGCTCCACCTGCGTCGCGATCGCCAACGCCGTCTGGCCGCCGTCGCGTGCGGTCTTTCGCCCCACCAGATCGTTGGCCTGGATGGCCGTGGTTCCCTCGTAGATCGTCAATATTTTGGCGTCCCGGTAATACTGCGCCGCACCGGTTTCCTCGATGAATCCCATCCCGCCATGGACCTGGACGCCCAGGCTGGTCACCTCGAGGCTCATCTCGGTACTGAAGCCCTTGACCAGCGGAACCATGTACTCGTAGAAGGACTGGTTTTCACGGCGCACCTGCGCGTCCGGGTGGTGGTGCGCCGCGTCGTAGGCGGCCGCAGCCACCGCAGCCATGGCCCTACAACCCTCGGTATATGCACGCATGGTCATCAGCATGCGCTTGACATCCGGATGGTGGATGATCGGCGCGCTGGCCTGTATGGAACCGTCCACCGGCCGCGACTGCACCCGGTCTTTGGCAAAGGCGACCGCCTTCTGGTAGGCGCGCTGGGCAATCGCGATTCCCTGCACGCCGACGGCAAAGCGTGCCGCATTCATCATGATGAACATGTACTCCAGGCCCCGGTTTTCCTGGCCCACCAGATAGCCCGCCGCGCCACCATGGTCCCCGTATTGCAGCACCGCGGTTGGCGAGGCCTTGATGCCCATCTTGTGCTCTATGCTGACGCAAAAGACATCGTTGCGCGCGCCGCAGGATCCGTCTGCGTTGACCAGGAATTTCGGCACCACGAACAGGCTGATTCCCTTGACGCCTTCGGGCGCCCCCGCGACCCGCGCGAGCACCAAATGGACGATGTTCTCGGCCATGTCGTGCTCGCCATAGGTAATGAATATCTTGGTGCCGAACAGCTTGAAGCTGCCATCGGCCTGGGGCTCGGCGCGGGTTCGCACCATGGCCAGGTCTGAACCGGCCTGCGGCTCGGTCAGGTTCATGGTTCCCGTCCACTGGCCGCTGACCAATTTCTCCAGATAAACCGCCTTGAGTTCGTCCGAACCCGCCGTCAGCAGCGCCTCGATGGCGCCGTCGCTGAGCAGCGGGCAAAGGGCAAAGCTCATGTTCGCGCTATTGAGCATTTCGGTGCAGGCCGCGCCGATTGTCTTGGGCAACCCCTGGCCGCCGTAACGGGTGGGGTGCTGCAGCCCCTGCCAGCCGCCTTCGACGAATTGGCGGAACGCCTGCTTGAAACCAGGCGTGGTGGTGACCTGGCGGTCGTGCCAAAAGGACGGATTGCGGTCGCCCTCCCAGTTCAGCGGCGACAACACCTCCTGGTTGAACTTGGCAGACTCCTCCAGCACCGCCTGCGCGGTGTCAAAGCCGGCGTCCTCGAAGCCCGGCATCAGCGCTATCTGGTCGATCGCCGCCAGATGCCGGATGGCAAACAGCATGTCCCTGACCGGTGCGATGTAATCCATGACGCGCCCCTATCGATAACAAAAAAGCAAGCGGTTTGCCCGGACCATGGACCCAGAAACAGCGGCTTGGAGCAGCGTCGGCGTACCCGGCCGCTGCGATCCATGCCCGCGCTGGCCTTTAGCCACCAGCGCCAGTCACAAAGCCGCTACCAGCGCAGGAACCGCAACGAACAGGTCGGCCTCAAGTCCATAGTCGGCAACGCTAAAAATAGGCGCCTCAGCGTCCTTGTTGATGGCGACGATCACCTTGCTGTCTTTCATGCCGGCCAGATGCTGAATCGCCCCGCTGATGCCGCACGCGACATACAACTGCGGCGCGACGATCTTTCCGGTCTGCCCGACCTGCCAGTCGTTGGGCGCATAACCGGCATCGACGGCGGCACGCGAAGCGCCCATCGCCGCGCCAAGCTTGTCGGCCAAAGGCGTCATGACCTCGGTGAATTTCTCGGCGCTCCCCAAGGCGCGGCCGCCGCTCACGACGATCTTGGCTGCGGTCAACTCGGGACGATCGTTGCGCGCGATCTCACTGCCTACGAATACCGCCTTGGCGCTCGCAGCGACGGCCTGCAGGCTCTGCAGCGCAGCCGAGCCGCCGCTCGCAGGCGCCGGATCGAAGCCGGTGGTGCGCACCGTCAGCACCTTGATCGCGTCCAGGCTTTGCACGGTGGCGATCGCGTTGCCCGCATAGATCGGCCGCTCGAAGGTGTCGGCCGAATCGACCTTGGTGATGTCCGACAGCTGTGCCACGTCGAGTCGGGCCGCCACGCGCGGCGCGATGTTCTTGCCCGAAGCGGTGGCCGCAAACAGAATGTGGCTGTAGCCGGCCGCTATCGCCAGCACCTGCTCGGCGACGTTTTCGGCCAGCCCATGGTCGAGCCCCGCGTCGTCGGCATGCAGCACCTTGGCGACGCCCATGATCTGGCAGGCTGCCGCCGCTGCGGCGCCTGCGTTGGCGCCGGCGACCAGCACATGCACCTCGCCGGCGCACTGGATGGCTGCGCTGACGGTGTTGAGGGTCGCCGCCTTGAGCGTGTTGTTATCGTGCTCTGCAATTACGAGGGATGGCATGTCAGATTACCTTTGCTTCGTTTTTGAGTTTGGCCACCAGTGCCGCGACATCGGGGACCTTGATGCCTGCGCTGCGCTGCGGGGGTTCCTTGACCCTGAGCGTGAGCAGGTGCGGCTTGACGTCAACGCCGAGGTCTTCGGGCTTGTAAATGTCCATCTGCTTCTTCTTGGCCTTCATGATGTTGGGCAGCGTCACATAGCGCGGTTCGTTCAGACGCAGGTCGGTGGTGATCACCGCCGGCAGCGTCAGCGCGACCGTCTCCAGCCCGCCGTCGACCTCGCGCGTCACCCGGACCTTGCCGTCAACCACTTCGACCTTGCTGGCAAAAGTGGCTTGCGGCAGATCGCACAAAGCCGCCAGCATCTGGCCGGTCTGGTTGCAATCGTCGTCGATCGCCTGCTTTCCCAGGATCACCAGCCCGGGTTGCTCCTTATCGACCAGCGCTTTGAGCAGTTTGGCGACCGCCAGCGGCTGCAGTTCGGCACTGGTCTCGACCAGAATGGCGCGGTCCGCGCCTATCGCCATGGCGGTACGCAGGGTTTCCTGGCACTGGGTCACGCCGCAGGAGACTGCGATGACCTCGGTGGCAACGCCCTTCTCGCGCAGCCTTACCGCCTCTTCGATGGCGATTTCATCAAAGGGATTCATGCTCATCTTGACGTTGGCGATATCCACGCCGCTGCCGTCGGATTTGACGCGCACCTTGACGTTGTAGTCCACCACGCGTTTTACAGGTACCAGGACCTTCATTTAGCCACTCCGTTGAATTGATAGTTGCTGGCACAAGGCCAAGCGACTGATTTTATCCGCCGCCAGGGCCATGCGGTTCGCACAGGCGACACCCAATGCGGATAAAGCGACGCTGCCCCTCGGCGATCGGGCCAGGGCCGGTTTGCGGCCGCCACCACGCCCCGAACCCAGCCTGCGGCACTCAGACCCGCGGGGGAAGTTGCTCGATAGCCCGCTGGGGCGGGGGTATGCGGATGCTGTTGGCACGCAGTGCCGCCAGCAGCGCCAGGTTCACCTCCGAGCGCAGATTGAGCTGGCCATTCTGCGGATCGGCCATCCAGTAAGCCACGGTGAACTCCAGACCGTCGGCGCCAAAAGCCGACAGCGAGGCTAGCGGGGCGGGCTCGCGCAGCACCCGCTTGGGCTCCAGGGCGGCCGCCTCCAAAATGCGAATGACCCGCTCGGCGTCGCTTTCATAGGCCACCTGCAGGACGGTCGACTGCCAGAGTTGACGGTCGCTCAGGGAAATATTCTCGACCCGGTTGGACGTGAACATCTCGTTGGGAACGATCGACTCGCGGCCGGTGAGCGAGCGGATCAGGCTGTAGCGCGCATTGATGTCGGTGACGACGCCCTCGAAGTTGTCCACCCGCACGATGTCACCGATGCGGATGCTGCGCTCGGCCAGCATCACAAAGCCGCTGACATAGTTGGCTGCAAGGCGCTGCAGTCCGAACCCGATCCCGACGCCGACCGCTCCGCCTATCACCGACAAGGCGGTCAGGTCGACCCCTACCGCCGTCAGCGCCACCAGAAGGCCGACAAACAGCAGCGCGGCGCGCGTCGCGTTGCTGAAAGCCTTGCGCAGCGACAGGTCGCCTCCGGTGGCCGATCGCAACAGCCGCGACTCGATGGCAGAAGACACCCACAGCGTCAGGATCAGCACCACCGCCGCTGTCAGCGCCGCCTCGATCATGGTGCGCAGCGACAGCGAAGAACCCCCGACCTTCCAGTGAATCTGCCCGAGTTCCTCCAGCAGCAGGGGCAACAGGCCGCTGACCCACAGCACGACCGCGATCCAGGCCAGCCAGGAAATGCTGCGTTCGAGCGCGAGCACCATTGGGGTTTCACGCAGCGCCGCCTGCATCACCTTCACGCCAACCCGGATCGCCAGCAGTGCCACCAGCACCGGGATCGCCAGTCGCAGCACCGGCGATGCGTTCCACTGCGCAGCCAGCGCACGCGCGCCGTAAGCCAGACACAGCAGCGCCATCGGGAACATCACGCCATCGACGATGCGCCGGCCAAACCAGATCGAAGCCGGGTCCTTGGCCTGCAAGCTCGCGCGCAGTCGCCAGACGACAGCCCAGGCCAGCGCGGCGCACAGCAGCAGGCCGGCGAGTTCGGCCAGTGTGCTCGGACGCGCAAGTGCGGCGAGCCAGTCGCCGAGGTCGTCAATGCGGGGGCCAGCCATCCGCATTCCCGAGTTCAGACATCGGCCAGCACGCGCAAATGCGCCTCTACGCTGCGCCCCAAGGCCCTCAGGTTGTAGCCACCCTCCAGGCTCGATACGATGCGCCGCCCGCTGTGGCGCCGCGCGACTTCCTTGATCCGCCCGGTGATCCAGGCGTAGTCCTGTTCGACCAGTCCCAACTGGCCCAGGCCGTCGTCGCGGTGTGCGTCAAATCCTGCGCTGATGAAGATCATCTCGGGCCGGTGCGCCTCCAGTCGGGGCAGCCAAACCGACTCAACCAGGTCGCGGATCGCAGCGCCTTTGGTGTAGGCGGGAACCGGCAGATTAACCAGGTTGGCTGCATCCGAGCGGGAACCGCCGACCGGATAAAAAGGATGCTGGAAGAAACTGACCATCAGGATGCGGTCATCGCCGGCGACGATGTCCTCGGTGCCGTTGCCGTGGTGCACATCAAAGTCGACGATCGCCACGCGCTGCAGCCCATGGCGTTCGAGCGCGTACTTGGCGGCGATAGCCACATGGTTGAAAAAACAAAATCCCATCGCCTGATCGCGACAGGCATGGTGGCCGGGTGGACGCACCGCGCAAAAAGCGTTCTCCAACTCACCGGCCATGACCGCGTCGGTGGCAGCCAGCGCAGCGCCGGTTGCGCGCAGCACGGCGTCCCAGGTGCTGGCGTTCATGGCGGTGTCGGGGTCAATCTGGCAGTGCGTGGGACCGCCAGCTTCGACTTCGTCGCGCAGTCCGTCTGTAAGGCCACGCAGCGACGCGATAAACATGCGGTCGTGCGCGAGTTCGATGTCGGACAGCGACGCCAAAGGCGCCTCGCGCCGCTCAAGCACGTCTGCGACACCGCAGGCCAGCAATCGGTCATCGATCGCCGACAGACGCTCGGGGCACTCGGGGTGGCCAGCGCCCATCTCGTGCTTGTGGCAATCGGCGTGGCTGAAGAATCCGGTCTTGTTCATGCGAAATCAGGCGGTCCGAAAGAGTCGACAGGTAGCTGCCGCGGTGGCCCCACGAAGACGCTGCGCGCCAGCTC
>CAISIP010000466.1 GCA_903885415.1 uncultured beta proteobacterium | reverse complement strand
GCTACGACGCGCTGCTCGACAAAATCAACGCATTGAGCATTCCGGCTTCTCCTTACGCGTTCCTGGGTACCACCGAAAAATTCCTGACCATGTTCAAGATCGACAGCAAAGGCGTGCCGCTGAAGAACCAGTTTGGCAAATGGTCCGATCTGGGAACCGCGGTAGCTGGAACCCAATGGGATTGCGTGCACGACACAGTGACCGGCCTGTTTTGGGAGGTCAAGCGCAACGACCCGCTGCACCTGCGACATAAGGCCCATCTCTACACCTGGTTCGACACCCGCCAGTGGCTCGACCCTGTCAGCAACAAGGCCGTGGATCTCAACGGCGGGTCTGCCGGCACCGAGACCAACCGCAGTTGTCAGGGTGTTCAAGACGCCACCAAATGCAACACTTCCAGCTATGTGAAGGCGGTGAATGCCGCCACGCTTTGTGGCTTTACCGACTGGAGCCTTCCCGATATCGACACCCTGCAGCGCTTTGCGGGCAACGCCGCATCGGTTCCGGCGATCAATAGCGATTATTTTCCAGACCTGCTATCGGATCCGGTCGCCGACATTGCCTACTGGTCGAGTACACCGAGCGCGAATACGCCCGATGGGAGCAACGCGTGGCATCTGAGCCTTGGCACCGGAAAGGTGGAAGACGGGCTCAAGTCCAGTGCACGACCGGTTCGGCTGGTGCGCAGCGTGAAGCCGCCCGACATCTTGGCCGAGGACATGGGCCGCTGCCACCCGAACATCGCCCCGATGCGCCCGGACAGCCGTTATAAGGTGGCGGGTGGCGAGGTGAGCGATACGCTCACCAAGTTGGTGTGGAAGCAGTGCGTGGAGGGCCTGAGCGGAGCCGCCTGTTCCGGAGATGCCAAGTCCTACACCCTGGCGCAGGCGCGGGCAGCCGCCAGCGCCGCAGCGCCGTGGCGGCTGCCGACCAAGAGCGAACTGGCCAGCCTGGTCGATAGAAAATGTACGGGTGTATGGAAGCTCAAGGACGACTCGACTGCGATCTGGATGAGCACTCGGATATTTACCGTCTATGGATCCTGGGAACAGGAAAGCAGTTGGAGCGCTCCAGTGCGCATCGCTGCCCCATCGGATACTGAGCGTGTGCAGTTCAGCATCGATCGCAAGGCATGGCATTACCCGCCCACTGCGGCGGATGTCTACATGCGCGCTGACGCGAGCAGCGACAAGGGCGCGACCTGGAAGAACGGCGCCGAGCTCAGGATATTGCGGGAGACCGGCGTTGGCTGGAGCGACGCGGTGCCGACGGACGATGGCAGAGCCTTGTGGATGAGCAGTCGTCTGTTTACGCCGTTGGGGGCCGATCCGCAGGACGCGAGCTGGTCTGTTCCAAAGCAGCTTCCCAAACTGGTCACGGCAGGCAACGCGCCAGGCGTGGAGTTCAGCACCGACGCCAAGACCTGGCATTACCCGCCCACCAGCGACGACGTGTGGATGCGCGCCGACGGCAGTACCGACAAGGTGCTGATCAAAGGGGAGGCAGGTGGTGCCCCGTATGTGACCGTTACCGGCGCCGACGGCAAGGACACGCTGGTGTCCGCCCAAGTAAAGGGTGTGGCTTTCATGCGCAGCGACGACACGCCGTCTACGCCGACTGGGGGGTCATTTGCTTCGCCCACGCCATTGATTTTTCTGGAACTCGCGCCGAGTGGTCAAGGCATGGTCAAAGGGGTGGCTTTTTACCGCGGCGGGTACGGGCCGGTGATACCGGCGGGCGGTTCCTTTTCCTATCCCACGCCGGCGAGCGAGGGATGGACCGACGGCATACCTGCGCAGAGTAGCGTGCGGGAATTTGAGTCGGCCGCCGGATCGCAGCAGGCCATCAATGCGGTCATTTTTCCGCAGGCGCCGGCCGCCGGCGCGCTCGCCACGCAGGCCGCCGCGTCGGCGGCCGGGTACCCGCAGTCTGTCTGGAGTTCCACCGCACACACCGATATCGGCAGCGCCGCCTGGATCGTGAATTTTTACACCGGCAGCCTCAACTACATCGATCAGGCGACCAAGGGCGTCTATGTTCGCCTGGTCAGGTCTGCCAACTAGCGGGGTCTACAAACAGGGGGGATTGCAGACATGGGTCGCGCGAAGGAAACACGCTGGGTCATCATGAATTCCGAAGGCCGCGTCATGAGTGTCACCAAGGAGGGAAAGGCGGGCTTTGAAGTGAAGCGCTTTGCGTTCGACCCGATCCAGTTCACTGCCATCGCGCACGCACAGCACATGGTCGAGCGGCTCGTCAAGGCCTTTCCAAAGCTCACTTTCACCATCGAGATATTTAAGGCCGTCGACTACGACTGCTATCGCTGAGAATCAGGCAGGATCGGGACCGTGACCATGCCGTCGACGACCTGAATCGTCTTGTCGCAGCGCCCCGCCAAAGCGATATTGTGGGTGACAAAAAGCACCGTCGTGCGCCGCTCCCGGTTGACGCGGCGAAGCAGTTCAAAGACGGCGTCGGCGCTCTTGCTGTCCAAGTTGCCGGTCGGTTCATCGGCGAGCAGCAACACCGGCTGCATCGCCAACGCACGAGCCAGTGCCACCCGTTGTTGTTGGCCGCCACTCATGTTGCCGGCCATGTGGTTCTGCCAGGCCGTCAAGCCTACGCTGTCGATCAATTCCTTGGCCCGTTCGCGCATCGCGTCGTTCGGAAATTCCGCAGCGCCGAGCATCGGGATCATCACGTTCTCCAGCGCGGTGAAGGCGGTGATCAGGTGGTGATACTGAAAGACGAAGCCGATACTGTGACCCCGCATCCGGGTGAGCTCGCGGTCGTCGAGCGTCGTAGTTTCCTGTCCGCAGACCTCGAGGGTTCCGGAACTCGGCCGGTCCAGCAGTCCGACGAGGTTGAGCAGGGTGCTCTTGCCCGAACCCGACGGCCCCATCACCGCGCAGAACTCGCCGGCGTTCAGCGACAGGTCGATGCCGTGCAGCACCTCCGTCTCGATCGGACTTCCCAAGTGGAAGCTCTTGCGGACCCCGCGCAGGCGAACGACGACGGCGGCCGCCACCGTTGGCAGCGCGGCCGCCGTGTCAGCCACGGATCGCCACCACCGGGTCGAGTCGTGCTGCGCGCAGGGCCGGCGCGAAGGCTGCCATCAGCCCGGTCAGCGTGGCGAGCAGCAGCGCCACGCCAAACAGCAGCGGGTCGAATGCGAGCGCGAATAGCGGCGTCCCGTCGGCGTTGCGCGCATAGCGCTGCCACAGCAGTAGCGCGGTGGCGCCGATGGCGCATCCGGCCACCGCGCCGCCAAAGCCCAGCACGCCGCCCTGCAGCAGGAACACGCGCAGAATTTGACCCCGCGAAATTCCCATTGCGCGCAGGATGCCGATCTCGCGCGATTTCTGCACCACGACGACGACCAGCACGCTCGCGATTCCAAACGCCACCGACAGGCCCACAAAAAAGCGGATCGCCGTGTTGGCGGTGGTCTGCGCGGTGATAGCCGAAAAAAACTGCGCGCTGTTCTTGATCCAGCTGTCGGCCTGCACCCCGGTGGCGGCGGTGATCCGCTGGGCAATATCCTCGGCCGCGTAGACATCGCGAACCGTCACCTCGATGCTGGTGACGCCACCGGGCAGCCCGAGCAGGCTTTGCGCGGTGCGCAGCGCCATGAAGGTGCTGCGCTGGTTGGCGCCCCGGTTGCCGAGATCGAATACGCCCGAGATCGTTAGCGTGTTCGCGGCGCCATTGGCCGCCGACACGCGCAGCTTGTCGCCGACGCCGACGCCCAAGTCGTTGGCCAGTTCGTTGCCGACCAGGATGTCGCTCCCAGTGAGTTGGGCATTGCCGCGCACGATCTTCTCGCGCAGGTCGACGATGCGAAAGTACAGTTCCGGCTCCATTCCCACCACATTGATGGCCCGGCTCGCGCTGCCCCGCACTACCAGCGCCGGCCCACCGGCCACCGGTGCGACGACCGCAACCTCTGGCATGGTGCGTATCTGGGCCTGCATTGCCTGCCACTGGTCTATTCCTTTGAGGCGCTGCAGCGGCGGTTGGACGATCGCAGCAACCAGCGAAGCGTCGTTCGGGCCACCGCGCAGCGTCCGGGTCAGCTCCTTGGGCGGTAGCAGTTGGATGTGCGATTGCGCCGACAGCACCCGGTGGATGAAGTTGCTCTGCATGCCGGCCAGCAGCGCTGACATGAAGACGATCACGCCCACGCCGATCGCGACGCCGGTGATGATGAACAGCGTCTGCAGCCGGCCCTCGCGCAGGAACCGTATGGCGACGATCCATTCGAAGGGCTGCCAGGGTCTGAACATCGGCCAGGCTTAGCGCGATGGCGCCAGCGTGCGAACCCGCGCGCCGGCCACCACCGGGAGGGACGTGGGCACCAGCGCGTCGCCTTCGCGAAGTCCTTCGAGCACCTCGACCATGCCGCCGCTTTGCAGGCCCAGTCCCACGCTGCGCCTTACGGCGTGCCCATCTTCCACCCGCAGCACCCACGGCGCTGCGGCGTCGATGTCGCGCACCGAGTCCGCGGGGACGATCAGCGCGTTAGGTCGATGGGCCACCTCGATGTCGACCGATACCGTCATATCCTGGCCAATGTGCGGTAGCTGCTGTGCCACGTCGAGCTTGACTTCTACCGCGCCGGTCTGCGGGTTGACGCCGGGGTTGATATAGACCAG
>CAISIP010000465.1 GCA_903885415.1 uncultured beta proteobacterium | reverse complement strand
GCTTGAGTTTGTCCTCTTTTTTGCGCTTCTTCGCCAGTTCTTTCTGGCGCTTTTCGTAGCCGTAATTTGGAGTTGCCAATGTTTTCTTTCAATAGGTAAGGGCCACTTTACCAGTTTGCGGCGGGTGCGCCGGACAGCGGCGCCATGATAGAGAACCGTTTTTTAGAAAAAAACACGCTGCATGGCCTGTGCCAGGTCGGCCTGCAGATCGTCGGCCGCCTCCAGCCCGGTGGAAAATCGGACCAGGGTACCGCGTGCCAGATGCGCCGGCCAGACACTGCGCATCGAAGCGATGTCGTAGGGAACGACCAGGCTGACCGGGCCTCCCCAGCTGTAGCCAAGCTTGAACAGCTTGAGCGCATCGCAGAAAGCGTGTACCTGGGCCAGGCTGGTTTGCGGCGTAAACACCAGGCTGAACAAACCGGCGCAGGCGCCGGAATGGCAGAGCGATTTCCAGTGCGCGTGACCGGGCGAATCCGCAAGCGCCGGGTGCAGCACCTGCGCTATCTGCGGCGCCTGCCGGCACCAGGCGGCGAGCTGTCGCGCCGAGCGATCCTGCGCTGCGTAGCGCAGGTAGATGCTCGGTAGGCTTCGTAACACCGACTCGGCGTCATTGGCGCCCACCGCCAGACCCAGATGCATGTGCGTGAGCTGGAGCCGCTGGTGCAGGGCTGGGTCCCGGGTCATGATGCTTCCCATCAGCGTGTCGCCGCCGCCGCTGGGATACTTTGTCAGCGCATGCACCGTGAGGTCTACCGCCAGCGCTGTCTGCGCGCAGGGGCTGAGGTCGAAGGGTGAAAAGGCAATTCCTGCACCCCAGGTGTTGTCCAGCACGCACAGGACCCCTTTGCCATTGCAGATCCGGACCTGCTCGGGCAGGTCGGGAAACTCGAGCGTCACCGACCCCGGGGCTTCGAGCAAGACCAGCTTGGTGTTCGGACCGATGTTGCGTGCGAGGTCCTGCGGATCCATCGGATCGTAGAAGCGGTGACCGATTCCCCATGCCGCGAGTTCGCTGCGCGCCAATTCCTTGGCGGGCCCGTAGGCATTTTCAGGAATGAGCAGCTCGTCACCCGTCCTGAGCAGCGACATCAAGGCGGTGGCGATAGCCGCCAGGCCGCTGGGCACCAGCAGGCACTGCAGCCCGCCCTCAAGCGCGCACAGGCGCTCCTCGAGCGTGTAGGTCGTCGGTGTTCCGTGCAGTCCGTAGGTGTAGCCGGTTTTGTCCTTCCATTGCGTCGAACCCATCGCCGCCACATTCGGGAAGAAGACCGTCGAGGCCTTGAATACGCCGACTTGCGGCGCCATGAAACCCTCGGGGGGAAGGTACGGGTGGTGGATCAGTGTGGTTGCGGGATCGCTCATCGGCTCAGACGCTCCACTTGGCAATCAGCTGCTCAGGCCGCATCGCGTCGTAGCCCTCGAAAGGCTGGTGGATCCAGGGGTTGGTGGGCAGCGCCTCGACCGAATAATCGGCGACGAAAGTGGAAACGCCCTTGGTCCAGATGACTGCGGTGCGCAGCTCGGTGATTGGCGGGTAGTTGCCGCGCAACAGGTCGACCACCGCCTGCATCGTGTATCCGGTATCGGCCAGATCGTCCACCAGCAACACGCGCCCGGCAATCTCGCCGCGCGGCGTTGTGATGTAGCGCGCTATGTCGAGCCGGCCCTGTTGCGTGCCAGCGGCGGCCCGGTAGGAGCTGGTCGACATGATCGCCAGCGGTTTGTCGAAGATCCGCGACAGCACGTCACCGGGGCGCATGCCGCCTCGCGCCAGACACAGGATGGTGTCGAACTGCCATCCAGACTGGTGCACCTTGATCGCGAGCTTCTCGATCAGGTTGTGGTACTCGTCGTAGCTGACGTAAAGGTGTTTGCCGTCTTCGGTCAACATCGTGCTGTCCTTCTTCAGTCCGCCAGATAGGGGTGGCGCATCATGATCGTGTGGTCGCGGTCAGGGCTGGTGGAGACCATGTGGATCGGCACTCCCGTGACCTGCTCAATGCGCTGCAGGTACAGGCGTGCGGCCACCGGCAGCTTATCGTACTGGGTGACGCCGACCGTGCTGTCGCTCCAGCCCGGCAGCGTCTCGTAGATCGGCTTGCAGCGCTCGATGTCGTCGGCGCCAATGGGCAGTATGTCGATCGTCTCTCCGTCCATGTCGTAGCCCACACACAGCAGCAGTTCATCCAACCCGTCCAGAACGTCGAGCTTGGTGATGCACAGCCCCGACAGACCGTTGACCTGCGCCGAACGCTTGAGCAGCGCCGCGTCAAACCAGCCGCAGCGGCGCGAACGTCCGGTGGTGACGCCCTTTTCGGCGCCCACGCTGCTCATGTGGTGGCCGGGCGTTCCCGGAGTTTCCCAGTCGAGTTCAGTCGGAAAGGGCCCGCCACCGACGCGGGTGCAATAGGCCTTGGTGATGCCCAATATGTAGTGCAGCATTCCCGGGCCGACGCCGGCACCGGCGGCCGCGTTGCCGGCCACGCAGTTGCTCGAGGTGACATAGGGGTAGGTTCCGTGATCCACATCGAGCAGCGTTCCTTGCGCGCCTTCGAACAGCAGATTGGCCCCATGCAGATGGGCCTCGTTGAGCTCGCGCGACACGTCGGCCATCATATTTTTCAGCAGTTCGGCGTGGCGCATGGCCTCTTCAAAGACGGGCTCGAACAGAACTTTTCCGTCGGCCATGAACGGCGCCAAAGCCGGGCCGAAATCAAAACGCGGCGAGCCCAGATAGGTGGTCAGCGCATGATTGTGCCAATCCAGCAGATCGCGCAACTTGGCGGCGAAACGTTGCGGATGTTTCAGATCCTGAACACGCAACGCGCGTCGCGCAATCTTGTCCTCGTAGGCCGGACCTATACCGCGGCCGGTGGTGCCGATGCGCGCGCTGCCCCCGGTTTCGCGCGCTGCCTCCCGCGCCAGATCGAGGGCTGCATGAAAAGGCAGGATCAGCGGACAGGCTTCGCTCACCCGAAGGCGCGAGCGAAGCTCGACGCCTGCGCGCTCAAGCCCCTCGATCTCCTCGAACAACTTGGCGCATGAGAGCACGACGCCGTTGCCGATGTAACACTTGACTCCGGGGCGCATGATGCCACTGGGAATCAGGTGCAGCGCGGTCTTCACGCCGTTGATGACCAGCGTGTGGCCGGCGTTGTGGCCGCCTTGAAAACGCACGACACCCTGGGCGCTTTCGGTCAGCCAGTCGACCAGCTTGCCCTTGCCCTCGTCGCCCCACTGGGTCCCGACCACGACGACATTGCGCCCCTTGATTGTCTTCATGTGCGCATGCTCTTAAAGGGTCTGTACCACCCACTGCCCCGCAACCTGCACCAGCTCGCGATCACAGTGGAACTCGTCGACTTCGCTCTCATGCCCCGGCAGTATGCAGACCACGGTGTGGCCCTGGGCCCGCATCGCCGCGACCGCCTGCCGCAGCGCCGCCTGTTCACCCCAAGGGGCCCGGATCGCGGCGTGCAGCGCACGCGGCGCCACGGCACCAACGACGGCCTTTATATCCAGGCTGAATCCGGCCGCCGGCCGGTTGCGACCGAATACCGCGCCGACCTCGTCGTAGCGGCCACCGCGCACGAGCGCGTCGCTCGCACGCGGCGCGTAGATCGAAAAGCGCGCGCCGGTGTAGTAGGCGTAGCCGCGCAAGTCGGCAAGGTCGAAGCTAACGGGGCCGCCGTCCAGATGGCCCGCGAGCCAAGCCAAGTTGTCCAGCGCGGCGTGAATTTTCGCTAAGGCAGGCAAGACCCGGCGCGCTTCGATCAGCACTTTGGCGTCGCCGTATAGCCCCACCAGCGCGAGCAGCCCCTGGCGCGGCGCGTCGGGCAAGCCCTTGCTCAGGCTGGCGAGCTCACTGGCATCCTTGGCCATAAGCGCCGTCTGTATCTGCTGGCGCAATGCGGCGCCGGCGCCCGTGGCCGTTAGCAGCGCATGGACGATTCGCGCATCGCCAAGGTCCACGCTGGGACGCTCGACCTGCGCCACTTTCAGGCAATCCAGCGCCAGCAGCAGCGCCTCGAGGTCGGCCTCAGGACCGACATGCCCGTAGATTTCAGCGCCGAACTGCAGCGGCTCGCGGGTGGCGTGCGGCTTGTCGGGGCGCGTGTGCAGCACGGGTCCGCAGTAGCACAACCGGGTGACGCCCACCCGGTTGAGCAGGTGCGCGTCGATACGGGCCACCTGCGGCGTGGTGTCCGCGCGCAGGCCCATCATGCGGCCCGACAGCTGATCGACCAGCTTGAAGGTTTGCAGGTCCAGCGCCTCGCCGGTTCCTGTCAGCAGCGACTCCAGATGCTCGAGCATGGGCGGCATGACCAGCTCATAGCCGTAACAACGCGCCTTGTCGAGCAGGTCGCGTCGCAGTTCTTCGATGTGGCGGGCCTCGGAGGGCAGGACATCTGCAATGTGATCCGGCAGGACCCAGGCTGACATAGTTACTGGAGGCTGTTAAAGCGGTGATTTTACCGGCAGCGCCAGCGCCGATTCACCATGAAAACAACCACAGCAGCGCCAGCCCGATCAGGATGCTGCACAGGCCGAAGAAGCGGAGCTGCCCGTCGTGCATTTGCAGCACCTGCTGGAACATCCGCCTCCAGCCCGACGGAGAGATGAAGGGGAAAAGCCCCTCGATGACCAGCACCAGCGCTAGCGCCAGCCAGAAAGTATCGCTGTCCAAGCCTTACTTCTTCGCGGGCACCGCGGCGCCGCCGCGCATGGCCTTGAAAAATTCAGACGAGGACGGGTCCACCACCATCAGGTCACTCTTCTTGCTGAAGCTGGCCTTGTAGGCTTCCAGGCTTCGGTAAAACTGGGCGAACTGGGGGTCCCGGCCAAAGGCTTCAGCGTAAATACGGGCCGCTTCGGCGTCGCCCTCGCCCTTGATTTTCTGCGCGTCGCGATAGGCGTTGGCGATCGCGACTTCGCGCTGGCGGTCGGCGTCGGCGCGTATCTTTTCACCTTCGGCGGCGCCGGTCGATCGCAGTTCGTTGGCAACCCGCTTTCGCTCGGCCTCCATGCGCCGGTAGACCGACTCGGTGATGGCGTCGACATAGTCGGCGCGTGTAATCCGAACATCGACCACGTCGATGCCCCAGGGCTTGGCACCGCGCACCTTGTCGAGCACCTCCGCCTTGACGTCGGCCGTCAGTTGCTCGCGCTTGGTGGACAGCAACTCCTTGACCGTCCTCTTGTTGATCTCTTCCTGAAAAGCATTGCGCACCACCCGGTTGAGTTGGTTGGCGCCCGCGGTCTCATCGAGGCCCACATTGCGGATGTACTGGCTGGGCTCTGAAATCCTCCAGCGCACATACCAGTCAATGACTACGCGCTGTTTCTCAGCAGTCAGCATCGGCTCGGTGTCGGTGGTGTCGAGCGTCAGCAGGCGTTTGTCGATATACGAAACGTTTTGAAAAGGCGGCGGGAGCTTGAAATTGAGCCCCGGCTCGGTGATCACCTCCTTGATCTGCCCGAGCGCATAGACGACGCCGAATTGCCGCTGGTCGACCACAAAGAGCATCGAGCTGCCAAGCGCCAGTGCCAACAGCAGCGACGAAAATAAAAAACCCAGTCTGTTCATCGCGCTCTCCTAGCGTATATCGCGTTCACGCGAACGCGAGCTGTCCCGCGCACGGCTATCGGCTGGCGGGTTGGCACCCTGTGTTGCGGGCGCGGGCGCGGGCACGGGCACAGCCGCCACGCCTGCGTCGACGGAACCGGAACTCATCTGCATGATCTTGTCCAGCGGCAGGTACAGCATGTTCGAACCCTGACGCGACTCGACCAGCACCTTGGTGACGTTGCTGTAAATCTGCTGCATCGCGTCGAGGTACATCCGATCGTGCGTGACCTGCGGCGCCTTTTGGTATTCGCCTAGAACCGACTTGAATCGCTGCGCATCTCCCTGGGCCTGCGCGACGATGCGCGCTTTATAGGCGTCGGCCTCTTCCTTGAGCCGGGACGCGGAACCCACCGCGCGCGGAATCACATCGTTGGCGTACGCCTGCGCCTCGTTCTTGGCGCGTTCGCGCTCCTGTCCGGCTTTCAGCACATCGTCGAAAGCCGCCTGCACCTGTTCCGGAGGCCGAACCCCGCCTTGCTGCAGATTGATGCCCACGACTTCTATGCCCATCTTGTAGCGGTCCAGAATCGACTGCATCAGCGCGCGCACCTTGGGCGCAATCTGATCGCGCTCTTCGGACAGCGCCGAGTCCATCCGCATCTTGCCGATCACTTCGCGAACCGCCGTTTCGGCCGACTGCACGACAGCATCGGTCGGGTTCTTGCTTTCAAACAAAAAGGCGCGCGCGTCGCTCAGACGGTACTGGACGGCGAACTTGATCTCAACGATGTTTTCGTCTTCGGTGAGCATCGCCGATTCGCGCAGGCCGGTGGCCTTTATCACGTTGTCGCGGCCGACGTCGACCGATCGGATCTGGGTCACAAAGACCATTTCATGTCGCTGGATAGGGTACGGCAGCCTCCAGTTGAAGCCCGCCAGCGCCGTGTTGCGGTAATTGCCGAACTGGGTGATGACCGCCTGCTGCCCCTCCTGGACGATGAAGAAGCCGGTTCCGAGCCAGATCAGCACCACAATGCCGGCAATCAGGCCCGCACCCAGCCCTGCGTTCTTCATGTCGGGTTGAAAGCCGCCGCCACCGCCACCTCTGGGCTTGCGGTCACCGCCAAACAGGCCGCCCAGCCGCCGGTTGAGTTCGCGCCACAACTCCTCGAGGTCGGGCGGCCCTTGATTCGGTCGGCGGGCGCGTCCGTTGTTGCCCGGCGGTGGCGACGGGGGTGGGGGCACAGTTGGTGGCTCGCCCTGCGCAGGCGGCGACTCCGGCTTGCCGCCCTCGCCCGCCTTGTCGTCACCGCGTCCCCAGCGCGAGTCGTTTAGGTTGAGCACAGCCCTCAGACGCACGAGGAACCTGTCCCAAGCCGGTATGGCAGATTGAATTTTCATCTCATCGGTTCTCATTTGACATACCGCGATTGTGCCCAATCAGGAAGCAGCCTCTGCGCCGTCGAGGGATTGGACCCCATTAGCGGGGTCCATGGGCGCCCGGCGCGCCAGTTGTCCCAGATGCTCGCGCAGTCCGAGCAGCCCGACGCCGGTGCGCGCGCTGGCAAAAAAACGGGCCGTCTGAACGCCGTCCTGGTCCAACCAGTCCTGCAGTTGCAGCGGCGAACGCCCGGGCTCCATGGCGTCGAGCTTGTTGAACACCAGCACCTGTCGTACGCCGTCGGCGCCGATTTCAGCCAGAACCCGGTTGACCTCCTGCATCTGCTCCGGGAAATGGGGGTTGGACGCATCGACCACATGCAGCAGCACGTCGGCATCTACCGCTTCTTGCAAAGTCGCCTCGAAAGCGTCGATCAATCCATGCGGCAGGTTGCGGATAAAGCCGACGGTGTCGGACAGCGATACCGATCTCCCCGCGTCGGCCAGATAGAACTGGCGCGTCGTGGTATCCAGCGTGGCGAACAACTGGTCGGCTGCATACGCCTTGGCGTTCACCATGGCGTTGAACAGGCTCGATTTGCCAGCGTTGGTGTATCCAACCAGAGAAATGGTGAACGTGTCGCGCCGCTCGCGCTGGCGCCTTTGGGTCTGGCGCTGTCGCTTGAGCTTTTGCAGGCGCTCCTTGGTCCGCTTGATGCTCTCGCCGATCATCCTCCTGTCGAGTTCGATCTGGGTCTCGCCCGGGCCGCCGCGCGCACCGATGCCTCCACGCTGGCGTTCCAGATGCGACCAGCGACGCACCAGCCGTGTGCTGAGGTACTGCAGGCGCGCCAGTTCCACCTGCAACTTGCCCTCGTGGCTTCTCGCGCGCTGGGCGAAGATCTCAAGGATCAGCAACGTGCGATCGTTCACCGGCAATTCCAGATGGCGCTCCAGATTGCGCTGCTGCGCCGGACTCAGGCTTTGATCAAATAGCACCTCGGTGGCGCCCAATTGCTGCGCCAGCAACTTGATTTCATCGGCCTTTCCGCTGCCTACAAAAAGGGCCGCGTCCGGCGCGCGGCGCTTGCAGGTGATGCTGGCGACTGGCTGCAGACCCGCGCTAAGGGCCAGCAAGCCCAGTTCGCCTAGTTCGCCGTCAAAATGGGAATGGCCTAGGTCGACGCCGACCAAAATGGTCGGAGCCGTCGTGGCTTGGGCCTTTTCGGGAGAGCTCAAGATGGCCAGGCCGCCAGGCCCCGACCGGTTTTCGGCGAATGCAAATGCGATGCCAAGATTCAGTCGGAGGAGGCTTCGGCGCCCTCGGCGACCGAAAAGTTCACCGCACGACCCGGTACGATGGTGGAAATAGCATGCTTATAGACCATCTGGGTGACGGTGTTACGCAGCAGCACCACGTACTGGTCAAAGGATTCGATCTGTCCCTGCAGTTTGATCCCGTTGACCAGATAGATCGATACCGGTATGTGTTCTCGCCGCAAGGCGTTGAGAAAGGGATCCTGCAGCAGTTGGCCTTTGTTGCTCACGATATTCTCCGTGTTCAAGAATTTGAAAATAAGGGTTGACAATACCACAGCGCCCTATAGCCAAACTGGCGGCTGGCGCAATCCCGTAAGCCGTCAAGGTCTGTCGTTGCCGCGGAAATATGCGTCTCGTCGGGCCGGTCAAATTGCCGCTAATCGCCGTCTTTGTCGGAAAAAGGGTTGCGCGAGGTCTTCATTTCTATGCGCATCGGCGTCCCGACCAGATCAAAGGCCTTGCGAAAGCGTCCTTCCAGGAAGCGCTTGTAGGAGTCGGTCACATGCTCCAGTGAGTTTCCATGGACCACGATGATCGGGGGATTCATGCCGCCCTGGTGCGCGTAGCGCAGCTTGGGCCTGAACATGCCGGCGCGTTTGGGGCTCTGGAACTGGACCGCTTCCAGCAGCAACCGGGTGAGAATCGGCGTCGACATTTTGCAATTGGCGGCCTTGAATGCCTGCGCGATGGACGCCCACAGCGGACCCAGTCCTTGGCGCTTGGTGGCCGAAATCAGGTGCATGGCGGCGAACTTCAAGAACGGCAGCCGGGTCTCGATGGAGCGCTTGACCAGTTCGCGCTCGTACGCGTCGACCGCGTCCCATTTGTTGATCGCCAGCACGACGGCGCGGCCGCTCTCCAAAATGTAGCCGGCGATATGCGCGTCCTGATCGGTGACTCCCTGGGTCGCGTCGATCAGCAGCAGCACCACGTTGGCCGACTCGATCGCCTGTAGGGTCTTCACCACTGAAAATTTTTCGATTGCCTCGAAGATT
>CAISIP010000464.1 GCA_903885415.1 uncultured beta proteobacterium | reverse complement strand
CGAAGCCCTCCGGGGTCAGGCCCTGGCTCGCCACCAGCAGCTTATAGCGATCCATGTCCAGCCCCCCGTCGGGCCTTCGCAGCGCCGCGATGGTCGGGTTCTGCTGCAGGTCACGCGCAAGCCGGGCGTCGCTGGTGATCAGCCGCGACTTATCGGCGGCCTCGGCCATTACCCTCTCGCGGACGAGGCGCTCGAGCGTCGCGTAGCGCGCCTGCGGCGAGTCAAGCAGTTTGGGGTCGATGCTCGGCATCGATGCGCGGATGCGCTCGACCTCCGACTTGTGGGCAAAGTCCAACTCGGCCTGACTGATATCGCGTCCGCCTACCCGGGCTACCACGGCGGCGCCGTCGTTGAACCGTGTGTAGCCATCGATGCCCACCAGTACAAAAGCCGGGATGATCAGCAGGAACATCATGAACATCAGGATCTTGGTGTGCTTGCGTACTAAATCGAACATGCTCTGACTCTCCATGAAAAAACAAAAAAAGGCGAACACATGTGTTCGCCTTTGTCTGGGTGGTGGGTGCTGACGGGCTCGAACCGCCGACCCGCGCCGTGTAAGGACGCTGCTCTACCAACTGAGCTAAGCACCCCACCGAAACCGGATGCCTCAATTCAAAGCGTCTTTCAGCGCCTTGCCCGGACGAAACTTTGGAACCTTGGCTGACTTTATTTTAATCGCTGCGCCGGTGCGTGGGTTACGGCCGGTCCGTGCAGCCCGTTTGCCAACCGCAAAGGTGCCAAAACCCACCAGGGAAACCGAGCCGCCCTTCTTGAGCGTTGTCTTGACCGCCGCGATCGTCGATTCAAGGGCGCGTGTGGCCGCAGCCTTTGAAAGATCGGCGTGTTTTGCAATATGTTCAATTAGTTCAGATTTGTTCACGATTCGCCTTTAAGGTAGATCCAGTGTTGGTTAAGCAGTATTTTTCTGCCTTGGCACCCGCGCGCCGCGACAAGAGCCTATGTACCGCGTCGACAGCGTTGCACGCACTGCAAGCGCGCTGGGACAGGGAAAAATTCTAATCGCTTTTGGCTGCGCTGGGATCGGCTGCATCCAGAACACTCCCGCAAAGGCGACATGGCTTCACAAAGCCTGTTCAATGGCACGGCCAAGGTCGGAAGTCCGGGCCTTGCCGCCGATGTCAGGGGTACGTGGCGCTCCGCTGGCGGGGTCGAGCACCGCCTCGATCGCCGACAGCACCGCATTGTGTGCGTCGCGGAACCCAAGAAAATCCAACATCAGGGCCCCGCACCAGATCTGGCCGATCGGGTTGGCGATCGCCTTGCCCGCGATATCCGGTGCAGACCCGTGGACCGGTTCAAACAGCGACGGATACTGACGCGTAGGGTTCAGGTTGGCGCTGGGAGCGATGCCTATGGTACCCGTGCACGCCGGCCCAAGGTCGCTGAGAATGTCGCCAAACAAATTGCTCGCCACGACCACATCAAAAAATTCTGGTCGCTGAACGAAGTGCGCGGTCAGGATGTCGATGTGGAATTTGTCCACCAACACATCCGGGAAAGCCTTTGCCATTTCGGCCACCCGTTCGTCCCAGTAAGGCATGGTGATGGCGATGCCGTTGGACTTTGTCGCGCTGGTCAAGTGGCGCTTGGGACGCGAGCGCGCCAGCTCAAAAGCAAAGCGCAATACCCGGTCCACCCCAATGCGCGACATCACCGTCTCCTGCATCACGATCTCGCGCTCGGTTCCAGCAAACATGCGCCCGCCAATGCTGGAATACTCGCCCTCGGTATTCTCGCGGACGATCACCATGTCGATTTCGCCGGCGTCGCGCCGGCTGCCGTCGCGACGCACCACCGGCGCAATGATGCCCGGCATGAGTCGCGCTGGTCGCAGGTTCACATACTGGTCAAAGTCGCGTCGGAACAGCAGCAGCGATCCCCACAGCGAAATGTGATCCGGTATTTTTTCCGGCCAACCGACGGCGCCAAAATAGATCGCATCGTGGCCACCGATCAGGTCCT